>PCAW01000062.1:0-20771 GCA_002730775.1 Methanobacteriota archaeon
AAACTAAAGCGATTGCCTGATGAAGGATGATGCTTACGGAACAGTGAGAGACATGCGTGAACAGGCTTCTTCATTTGATGTTGCACGAATTGTTCGTGAACTTTCATCAATGATTGGTGCCAGAGCACGTAAAGCATACCAACCTCACTATGAACAGGTTGTAATACGCCTGAATCCTAAAGGTTCGCCATCATCTGATTTGGTTATTGTAAGTGGAAGAAGGCTATATCTTTCACAAAGAGACAGACCTATGCCTTCACAACCATCTCAATTTGCAATGGTATTAAGAAAACATATGAATAACTCTAGACTAATTGAAGTAAAACAACTAGGATTTGATCGTATCATTTCTATGACCTTTGAGCATGGNAGTGGAAAATTAAAACTCATTATTGAGTTATTTAGAGATGGTAATGTACTACTCTTAGATGNTGATGGNGTTATTATTCAACCTTTGACTCATGCTAAGTATGCCAGNAGATCTCTAAAGAGAGGAGTCCAATACGTACCCCCACCNGCTGCAGTTGATCCAAGAGAAATGAATNGGGANAAATTAGATAAATTACTTGATGAAAGNGATGATGATTTAATTCGAACATTGGCAGCAAGNGGNAATTTAGGGAGAATTTATGGTAGTGCAATTTGTGCTTCGGCCAGTTTAGAAGAAAANCTCAAAGCAAAGGATCTGAATGATGAACAGAGGGANGTTTTAGATACTGCAATTATCNGTCTTCTTNAAGAATTAGCAAATAATGATTCTAGTAGAATGTGGTTTGAAAATAAAGAAATTTTAGAGAAATGGAATAAAACAAACGATTTGAACGAGAGAGATGAGTTGTCAGGAGAAATAAAGGAAATTTCCCCGATAGATTTGAAATATCTAGATAGTGAACTATCAGTGGAAATAGATACTTTATGTTCAGGTTATGATGCTGCTTTTGGCTCTCATGATGCTTCAGCATTTATCAGAAGAGAAGAAGAAAAACTCATTGAAATCGGACAGGATGAAGGTGAAAAGAAAGCAAAGTTGGANAGAAGNGCAGANCAGCAAAGGAATGCTATCGGAAGATTTCTATCNCAAGCTGCNATNAATCAAGAATTAGGAAAGGCAATGCAAGAAAATTGGNCTCATTTAGAAACTATNATGAGTCAATTCAATGAAGCTATTTCTAAATTCACTTGGCAGGAAGTATCAGAAAAANTTAGGGAAATACAATGGATTGATAGATTNGATCCGAAAAAAGGTACNTTCGTTGCATTTCTACCTGACGAACAGGGTGAACCAGGCGCAAGCGTCACTCTATATGCAAATAAAACGGTGCATCAAAATGCACAAAGATACTTCCAAGATGCAAGAACTCTAAAAGAAAAATCAAAAGGAGCCAGGAAGGCACTAGAGAATACAGAAAACGCGAAATCAAAACAAGAAAAAAGAAGNAAAAAGGATGTCGCAGCAGGTAGAGTAAGGGGNATTCAGAGAAGTAAAAAATTCTGGTTTGAAAAGTACAGGTGGGCAATTCTTGANAATGGCCATATTATTGTTGGGGGAAGAGACGCAAGAGGGAACGATACAATTGTCAGGAAACATCTAAATTCTAATGATTTGTATATTCATGCAGATTTACACGGTGCACCTTCGTGCTCATTAAAGTTAAAAGATGGTTTCACAATAATGGGTGACATCTCTGAATCACAAAATGGCATTAAATCTATGCAAATAGCTCAAAATTTAGGAGAAGGAGTAGATGATGCTAGAGGACTTGATGGAAATATCATTGCTCAAGCCGCTCAGATTGCAGTTTGCTGGTCTAGGGCATGGGGTAGTGGAGGCGCTGCAGCAACGGCTTTCCATGTTCGACCAAGCCAAGTATCTAAACAAACTGAAAGCGGAGAATCTCTTGGAAGAGGGAGTTTCGTCGTGAGAGGAAAAAGAACATGGCACAGAGATATGAATTTAGAAATCGGGATGGGGATTGGAGTAATTAATGGCGTACCTCTACCTGTTTGTGGAACTATTGAAACCATATCAAAGATATTTGAAAAATGGATTAAAATAATACCAGGAAGAGAAAAAAAAGAGTCTATAGCCAATAAAATAGCTAAGGCTACCGGCTTGATTCAAGATGATGTACTAGCCTCGCTTCCGCCCGGGGGATGTATTATTGAAGATCATGGATTGATGAATAAATCTTAGAAGACTTTGGAAATAATGAAGATACTACAAATATACTTCTAAATCCGAACGGCCCCAACAGTAATGATTCAAGAGTGAAACGCTATCGGACGTGCATGAGTGGAGAGAATTGGACCTATGGGAATTATTTGCAATTAGATGATTTACTNAAATTGCAAGGAGANGATAGAGGAATTACTTCTGATGAAATGCANTTNATCATTGTACACCAAACATTTGAATTATGGTTTAAACAAATAATAAGAGAACTCTCTGAAGTCAGAAATATTCTATGTCAAGAACAGGTTCCTGAGAAAGATATNCCNAGAGCAGTTGAAAGTCTTGGTAGAACTACNGAGATTTTCAAATTAATGGCTACACAATGGTCNGTCATGGAAACATTGACTCCTCAAGGTTTNCTTTCATTCAGAGACGGATTAGGTTCNGCATCGGGTTTTGANTCTTTTCAAATGAGAAAATTTGAGATATTACTNGGNTTAAAAAATGANGATAGNTTATTTGGAATGGACCCTATAGATACATTTAGAANACTAGCAAAAAATAGTAAGAAAGATGCTGATATNTTACAAGATTTAGAAGATGCCTTAGCAATGCCATCTTTNGAAANATCATTAATGAAGTGGATTTCAAGAACACCAATCATGGGTTCGNTTTATGGTTCTGAAAATGATTCNGAATCTGTAAAAAAATATGTTAATGAACATTTATTAGCACANAAATNAATNGGNGAGGATGCNNCNAATAGAATGTCAAGTTATGGNNCCTCGNATCTAGAAAAGATGGCTNAAAGATTCAATGCTGCTCATGAAAGTGCAATTTCGTTCCTTGTCCCAGAAGGAAAAATAAGTAGATCNAGAGCTAGTTTNTTATTCATTGAATCATACAGGGANTTACCTCTTTTGGCGTGGCCGCGGAAATTAATTGATGCTATNGTTGAACTNGAAGAATCAATGGTTAAATGGAGGCATTCCCATGCAAGAATGGTTGAGAGAATNATGGGGAGAAGAATAGGTACTGGAGGCACTAGTGGAGTAGACTATTTAGACAAAACATCCCAATACAGAGTCTTCAAAGATTTATGGGCTGTCAGAACAATTTTGGTTAAATCGGATAAACGACCAGTGTTAATTAATCCAGACTTTTATGGATTTTACTCNGAAAAAGAGGTATGAAACCTAGTTTGCTCATCGCACTATTCAAGACTACAACCTCACTCGAGTAGTTATGCCTAAGGCGGTGATATGTGCTTATGCAAGGACACCCATCGGGAAATTTAGAGGAGCATTGGCAAATTATTCAGCAACAGAATTGGGATCTAAAGTTGTAGAGGAGCTTTTGAAAAGAGCAGATATAGACCCAAAAAGTGGGATTGTTGATCAAGTTTACATTGGCCAAGTATTACAAGCAGGCTCTGGACAAGCACCTGCAAGACAAGTGGCAATTAACTCAGGGTTACCATATTCGACTCCTTGTACAACAATTAACAAAGTGTGTGGTTCTAGTTTGAAAGCAGTAATGATAGCTGCAAGTGATATCATCTCAGGGCATGCGAATGTTGTTGTCGCTGGAGGAATAGAATCAATGAGTAATGCTCCATACTTTACAAGAGGAAAAAATAAAGATGAGATGATACATTCTAGTGCTTTAAAATCTATCATGATGCATGATGGTTTAACTGACTCTTTTGATGGAACATCTATGGGGATGACTGGGGAAATAGTGGCAGAAGAATTCAATTTGTCAAAAGAACTTGCGGACTCATATGCAGTTAGATCTCATGCATTAGCCAATGCTGCATGGGAAAATGGATGGTTTGAAACAGAAATTATAGATATGGAAGAATTAGATATTGATCAAGGCATTAGAACTGGAACAAATATGGAATCACTGGCAAAATTGAAGACTGTATTCAAAGAGAATGGCCAGGTGACTGCAGGTAATGCTAGTCAAGTTTCAGACGGGGCATCCGCAGTCTTAGTCTGTTCAGAAGATTTTGCAAGAGAACAAGGATGGTCGATTCTTGCGGAAATTGTAGATTATACCACCTCTGGAGTTGAACCAAGAAGAGTTATGATAGCCCCTATAACCGCTGTAGAGAAACTTTTGGAAAGAAATAATTTGGATATTATGCAAATTGATGTTTTAGAACATAATGAAGCATTTGCTGCAGCATCTGTTGCTGTACAAATGGCACTCAAAGTTCCAGAAGACAGATTCAATATTCATGGAGGAGCTGTAGCAATTGGACATCCATTGGGAGCAACTGGGACGCGTTGTTTAATGACTACAATAAATGCTCTAAAAAGAACCGGTGGAAAGAAGGGAATTGTCACAATTTGTCTGGGTGGNGGCAATGCTGTGGCTATGTTAATTGAAGNCAAATAAAAGGANAAATTGTCTAATAATNGATANTAATGACTGATTAAGTGAGTCAATGCCCTTATGTGGGGGTCGCTGGCCNTTNTCCATNATGGTCAAGCCTGCAAGAGCACATACCCGCTTTGAAAAAGCAAGAATTATCGGCGCACGCGCACTTCAAATTAGTATGGGAGCACCTTTATTTGTCTCAGAAGATGAATTAAGAGATGAGTTCTCTGGAGAATTAATTCAACTTTATGGGGTCGACGAAGCTAAAGAAAGGGTTGTTTTAGATCCAATGAAAATTGCAACCTTAGAATATATTAAACATAGAATACCAATTGATGTTGAACCACATCTTGATGAATAAAACACAATTATATCTATGACTAACAGGTCGTGAGATAATGGGATTCGAAAGAGTCAGTATTGAAAAACTGACTACTGTTATTATTGGAATAACCGTTTTAGTTATTGCTGCTGGAGGAGTAATTCGAATCTATGATGCNGGAGAGTCATGCCCTGATTGGCCAACATGTTTTGGAACATGGGGTTTCGATATCTCTGAAGATGAACAGATAGAATGGTTCGATGANAATCCAAGTGAAATAGANTCCAGAGGATCCAGCCACACATATACTTCGTTTCAGATATTTACTGAATGGATACANAGACTNCTTGCAGGTGCCTTATTAGGTCCATTAGTAATATTAAATTGGTGGNTAATAAGGAAAGATGAAGAATTAACCAATGAAGTCAAANTAGCTTCGTTAATNTCAGTTCTACTNATAGGATGGCAGGGATTCTTAGGTTATGTAACTGTAAGATTAGATAATTTACACTGGAGTGTTGCACTACATTTGTCATCTGCTCTACTATTTTTGATGTCACTAATTTGGATTTGGCTCGCTACAGTAAGAGATAAGGAAGAAATACCTAAATGGATAGAATTTGATCCAATATTAGCTAAAAGATGGACTAATCGGATTGCGTTATTATCATTTGGTACTTTCTTGACTCTGTTCCTTGGAGTTTTTGTTTCAACCACTCCTGGTGCGAACCAAGGCTGCGGAGTTTCAGGGTTCCCAGAATCTTGGCCGTTATGTAACAACTCAATATACGAGAAAGTGNTAGACTTTGAGGCTCAGTCTCAAATCTTACATNGATTATTGGTCAGTATAGTTGGAGCAATTCTAATTTTTACATGCTATATTATTTGGAAAGANAATAAAGAAGGAGAATATGGTTCCTTNTTATGTAAATGGATTTGGTCATCATCTATTCTATATCTAATAAATGTAGGATTGGGTGGCCTATANGTGCTTTCTGCTAAAATAGAAGGGTTTGAAATTGTCTATTTTGAACTGCTATCATTAGTNCATCTGATGCTNGCATCATTAGTATTCATCACAATTACAAGTATACTATTGACTATCCAGGTAGTTACTCTACATGAGAAAAAGCNTGTAATGAATGATACTATTGCTCAATGACTTTCAAAGACTATTAGCAATAGGNGTGAATATGTCAGAGGCAAGGGCACTGGTAAAGTCGCTCTTTTCTTTGACAAAACCAAGGGTGGTTGTACTATTACAGATTACAGCTATGTGTGCAATTCTATGCCATGATTTAATCGAATCTAACAAGATTAATCGAAACACATTAGAAATTATGTTTATTGTATTTATTGGAGGATACCTGACTGCTGGAGGCGCGAATTGTATCAATATGTGGTATGATAGAGATATTGACCCAATTATGATTAGAACATCTAAAAGACCCTTGTCTGTTGGAGATATTAGTCCACATAAAGCTCTTTTATTTGGGGTTTCAATCTCTATCATTGGAACATTATGGTTACTAGAAATGGCGAATGAGGTTGCTGCATTTTGGGCATTATTCAGTATTCTATTTTATGTTTTTATCTATACAATTTGGCTAAAAAGAACCAGTGTTCAGAATATAGTTATTGGAGGCATTGCTGGTTCCACACCTCCAGTAATTGGATGGGCAGCTGCAGAAGGGGAACTTGATTTAGAATTTGACACAGTAGGGAATTTTGTTGATTCTATTGTTAACATTGGAGGGTACATGCCTTGGTTCATGTTTCTACTAATATTTTTATGGACCCCCCCCCATTTCTGGGCTTTAGCATTGTACAGATCAGAAGAATATGAAAAGGTTGGAGTGCCCATGATGCCCAACGTTAAAGGTAAAGAGAGAACGTTAATTGAAATGAAAATATATACTATATTATTGATTATTTTATCATTAACAACACCATTAGCATATCAAGAGCAAAACGACTGGTCGGAACTCCCAAATTTGGATTTAGATATCTTTCTTGTAATAGTCAATAGTTTAATTTTGAGTATTTGGTATGGGGCAACAGTATGGAAAATAAATACTAAGGAGAATAATGATGAAAATAATAGGATGCCGACCGCCTCACATTCATTTTTCGTATCTCTAACTTATCTGGCTGTAATGTTCATAATTTTAGTATTAACCAGTAGTAATTACATCATTAATGGGACAATAATAAGCACTGTATTTATCTTATACATAATTTTCAGAAAAAGGGGTGGAAAAGAATAATTAGGGATTCTTTCCCGATGGATTCAAGCACTTGACAGATAGTTGAAGAGTAGAATAGGAGGTGGCCTGATGGATGAGAAGGACTTAATTTTTGATTGGAACGCTGTTGACTATGAGATCGAGAGAAAATCTTCAAATCATCCACACAATGTATGGTTTGATGACGAAACTCTAAGAGATGGTTTACAGAGTCCAAGTGCTAGAAATCCTACCATTGATGAAAAAATTGAATTAATTGATTATATGGAGAAGTTGGGAATTCAGAAAGTGGATTTAGGATTACCTGGAGCAGGACCATTTCATGTCAAACACATCGATTCCATGCTAACACACATGACCGAAAATTCATACGAATTGAGACCAGGATGTGCAGTTAGAACTGTTGTTGACGATATTAGACCTCTAGTTGATTTACAAGCTAAATATGAAAGACAAATCCAGGCAAGTGCATTTCTGGGAACTAGTCCAATCCGTCAATATACCGAGGGTTGGGATATGGATAGAATTCTTTCAACTGCTGAGAAGGCTGTAACGTTCGCAGTCGATAATGACATACCAGTAATGTTTGTCACTGAAGATACTACTAGGAGTAAACCTGAAGAAATAAAACAAGTTTACACCAGAGCAATTGAATTAGGTGCTGACAGAATATGTGTCTGCGATACATGCGGACATGTAACCCCCAATGGGGTTAGAAAATTACTTGATTTTATTCAAAAAGAGGTGATTCCAGACTCAGGAGTTAAAAGAAGAGATATCGAAGTAAACTGGCATGGACACCAGGATAGAGGACTAGGAGTTGCAAACAACTTAGCAGCGGTTGAAGCAGGTGCAGACGTAATACATGGAACTGCTCTTGGAGTTGGTGAGAGAGCAGGTAATGCACCTTTGGATCAAACTTTAGTGAACCTGAGTTTAATGGGAGTTATCAATAATGATTTAACCTCATTGAATGATTATATGCGCAAAGCGCATGAATATATTGAAGTCGCTTTACCAAGAAACTATCCTGTATTTGGGAAAGATGCATTTGAAACTGGAACAGGAGTACATGCAAGTGCTGTTGTAAAAGCCATGAAAAAAGGAGAACATTGGCTTGCAGATAGAATCTATTCAGGAGTCCCTGCTCAAGATTATGGATTAGAACAGGTGATTCGAATTGGGCACATGAGTGGACGTTCAAATATTACATGGTGGCTGAGCAAAAATAATTATCAAATTACAGATGAATTAGTTGCTTATCTTTTTGATATAGCCAAACAGCAAAGGAAATTAATGGACGATGAAGAAGTTCATTTAGCAATTAAAAATTGGCAAAAATGACGACTTATTGTTAATGCATGATTAACGAATACCTAAAACCCCTACCAACATGACAAGGGTATGCGAAGGGCGATATTTGCGGTTTTTATATTAGTTATCGCTCCGATTTCAGGATTGGTTGCCGCTGAAAATGGAAGTCAACAAAATTCTCTAGAAGAGGAGAAAAACTTGATACTTCCTACATATTCAGTTGCAGTACAATTAGCATTTGAGAGAGTCTCTGATTTAGAACAATATTCTAAAGAAGAGTTAGATAATGCTGAAGAATGGTTGATAGTTTCTACAAATAATATAGATGAACAATTGAAAATGATTCCAGAAGTAATATCTATTCAGGAGACATCTCAATTACAAGGAACATATATATGGAACTTTGATTCAGCAGAAATAAAAATTGAAAAATTCAAAAAACTAATTGAAAATGAGGATATTGAGTCTTTCTCCCCTCTAATTAAGAAACAGCAAATAACACGTTCAATACCTAATGATGAGGTCTTTGATGATCAATGGCATTTACAAAATACAGGACAAACATCTGGAACATCGGGAGAAGACGCAAATGTTACTTCGGTTTGGAATTCTTACACAGGTAATGGTATTATAATCAGTGTCGTCGATGATGGATTAGACAAAGACCATCCCGATATTTCACCTAATTACTCCCCTAATCATTCCTATGACTGGTGTAATAATGACGCAGACCCTACTCCATCTAGTAATAATGGACATGGGACCGCAGCAGGAGGTGGAGCTGCTGCTGCTGGAGATAATTCCATCAATGTAGCCGGTGCAGCTTATGATGCAACATTAGCTGGTTCAACTCTAATCGCATGCTGGGCAGGAGATTCTACTGAAGCAAATGCATTATCTTTCATGAATAATGAAACTCATATCTACACTAACTCTTGGGGCCCAAGTGATAATGGGCAGACATTAGATGCCCCAGGCCCATTAATGCTGGCAGCATTCGAAAATGATGCTTATGAGGGTAGGAACGGATTAGGAAATATCATCACTTGGGCAGCAGGCAATGGTCTTACGAGCAATGATAATGCCAATTATGATGGATGGGCAAATAGTAGATTTACTATTGCAGTATCTGCAATTACTCATTATGGAGAACAATCATATTATTCCGAACCTGGAGCTAGTATCTTGGTGGCAGCCCATTCAAATGGCGATGGTGAAGGTATTACTACAACTGATATTCACGATGACCCTAGCATAACTTCAGATGATGCAGGCTATGATAATGGAAATGTGACAAATAATTTTGGAGGGACTTCCAGTGCTACTCCACTGGCTGCGGGTGTAATAGCACTGATATTAGAAGCAAATGAAAACCTAACTTGGAGAGATGTCCAACATATTTTAGTCAATAGTGCAAGAATGAATGACCCAAATGATTCAAGTTGGGAGATTAATGATGCTGGACATGATGTATCTCATAAGTATGGTTTTGGAGCAATAGATGCTGGTGCTGCAGTCTCCTTAGCTGAAAATTGGACTAATGTAGATGAAGAATTAAACCTAACATTTGGACCTTACTCGCAGTCATTCACTATTCCGACATCAACAAATTCTTGGAGTGAATTCGATGTTCAAATTACCGATGATATCAGTTTAGAAAGCATAGATGTAGTAGTTGATATTGACCATTCTAATAGAGGTGATTTAGATATAGTATTGCAATCTCCAAATGGCACTGAGTCATGGTTGGCTGAAGAACATAATGATGGAGGTAATGATTATTCTAATTGGATGTTTAATACGGTTCATCACTGGGATGAAAGTAGCTTAGGAACTTGGAAATTAAAAATAAGAGACACGACTGCTGGAACATCAGGGACATTAAACTCATGGCAAATGATAATCCACGGTATGAACATTGATTTAGATTATGATGATGATGGGATCTCAAATGAAAACGAAACTCTAGTCTGGGGAACCGATCCTTACAATTCAGATACTGACTCAGATGGGATAAATGATTATGATGAGATATTTGTTTATTTTACAAATGCAACAATGACCGATTCTGATTTAGATGGATTATCAGATTCAGTTGAAATCTCAGTTCATCAAACAAATCCAAACAATGAGGATACTGACTCAGATGGGCTGAACGATGGCGCAGAAGTTAATCTTTGGCAAAGTAATCCATTAATTTATGATGCAGATGAAGATTCTGACTTATACTACCATTTCAACGATTGTAACGACCAAGACGCAGAAATAAACCCTGGAAAACCAGAAAAACTGAATGGATTTGACGATAATTGTGATGATTACATTGACGAAGGATTTAATTTTACTGATAGAGATAATGATGGATTAAAAGACTGGCCAGAATATCATATATACAACACAGACTATAGAGATGCAGATACAGATAATGATGGATTAGATGATGGCTCGGAAGTGAATCTATACTCAGATTTAGGGGCAGACCCATTAATTTTCGATGAGGATATGGATGGCGACACATGGTATTGGTTTGAAGACTGTGATGATGATAATATTCTCAGATCCCCCGGTCTGACTGAAGCCTTGGATTCAATTGACAATGATTGTGATGATGAGATTGATGAAGATTTTATTGATTTAGATACTGATGCAGATGGCCTATCTGATTACGACGAATATTATTTTATTTCTACTAATCCCAATGATGGAGATACCGATAATGATGGATTACCAGATGGGATTGAAGTAAACACATATGCTGAATTAGGCGCTAACCCTCTAGTATTCGATGAAGATGGTGATGGTGACGGCTGGTACTGGTTCCAAGACTGTAATGATAATGACATTGAAATATCACCCTCGTTAATTGAAATGCTAGACAATAAAGACAATGATTGTGATGGAGAAATTGACGAAGATTTCTATACAATTGATACTGATAATGATGGTCTTTCAGATTTTGAGGAGTACCACAACATAACTTCTGATTATAATGATGAAGACACTGATGGAGATGGAATTAATGATGGATTAGAAGTTCTTACTAAAATGTCAAATCCTTTGATATTTAACTTCGATAATGATAATGATGATTACTATGATTTTGAAGATTGTAATGATTTGGATTCAGAAATTAACCCCAGTTCGATAGAAGTTTGGAATGGTTTAGATGATGACTGTAATGATTTAGTCGATGACAATTTGAGAAGGGAAAATCTAGTTCTTACAGTACCAAGAACCCAGATTGTTCATGAATGGGATTCTGTAAATGAAACCCTGATTTTTGGTTTGAATAATATCCCTTCACAAATAAATACTGAAATTATATGGCATATTGGAGATTATGACTTGACAGAAAATATCTCAAATCAAGGTTCAAGACTGGTGATAAGTGAACTAGAATGCGGTAAAAATAAAGATAATTTGACTTTATTGCTATGTGCAAATGGTACAAGTCGGCAACAAATTACTGCTACAATTGTTGACTCAGGAATCTCAACTGATTTTATTTGGGAAATCGATATGGTTGTTTGGATACCTCCTCCTACGTTATTTGATAATTTAATATCATTCCTCACCAGTGGATTAGGTATCTTATTCTTATCCGGAATGGTAATCACAATTCTCTTAGCAGGTGTGTTTGTAAATTACAGAATTACGCAAAAAAAGCGCTTGGAAGAAGCTTATAATGCATATAGCATACCTTCAAATAAAATTGAATATGACTATTCTTTTACGAAAACAAAATTACCTTCAGCACCTGATCTATCATTATTAGAAATACAAAATAATGCATACGAAGAATCACTACCAAATTTAACGGCAACCATTCCAATATTAACCATTCCAAGTAAAAAAATCGAGGATGAAGTAGAATTATTAGACCTACCAGCTAGAGTCGTCGAAGAATAAAATTCATGATTCTTCTTCAGGAGATGGCTGTTCGTTTTGTCCCCATTCAGCGTCTGGATTTCCACCTGACCATTCGCCCTCAACTGGAATATCTTCGACATCATCATCTTCTCTCCATGGAGGTTCCCCATCAGAACCACTGATTATCAAACAACCTTCTTCGTCAAGCCTTTTTTGGAGAGTCTTTATTCCAGTTTTCATTGGTAATAAATGTCCTATCGGGGTTCCGGCTGTGACAAATGGATGAGTTGCGGTACAAATCAATAAACCACGACTTGGAGAATAAACATCATGACTAATTCCTGGCCTCTCAGGATCGGTGATTGTAGCAACTACTTCCCCCTCATCTACGAAACTTCCCGCAGGTGCTAATATATCCAGTAAACCTCCTTGATTGGACCTAATCCAAACAGAACCAGATGCTAGAATTCTAAAATGCGGTCTATTCGGATAACCCGGAATCATTCTTAAACTTCTTAGAACATTAAGAACTCCATAAATTGCTACTTGTACTGATTCAGGATCTGCCTCATTAGAACCTCCTCCTTCGTAGGTTATGCAACCAATTCCTGATTTATTTGCAGCCCTTCTAAGAGATCCTTTGGGTCCTTCATTATCTAGAATAGTTTCTATACCAAAAGATCTAGCGATTCTGTTACTCTCAGGATGGGCAAGATTGGCTCTAATTTGGGGCATGTTAGTTCTCCCAGGTGCAGCAGTGTGTAAATCGACTATATGATCAGAAGTTTGAATAATAGATTTCCAAATACGGCTCGCTATCCTAGATGTTGTATTACTTTCACTGTTACCAGGGAAATTTCTATTCAAGTCTCTACCGTCAGGGAATTTTCGGGTTTGACGACGATAACCTGGAATATTTATTATTGGAATTATCCTTATTGTTCCAGATAACATTGAAGGGTCAATTTCTTCTCCAGGACCCATGAAATTAGGACCGCAAAGATATGTCAAAGCTAAAGGGCCAACAAGTTCATTCCCGTGGACTGCCCCTAATATTGTCACTACAGGACCTGGTCTTGAACCATGAATAATTGTGATTGGGATAGGCCAAGAATCTCCAATTTCAACATCTAAAAGATTAAAATCAATTTTTCTAATACTCCCAGGTTTTATTCTTTTACGATCGAATAGATGAGTTTTAGGACCACTTTCTCTGGACCACTTCTTTGGAGAAGGAGATTTTTTCTCAAATGCCTTCTCAATCTCTTTACGGCGCTTCAAAGACAACTGATTTGCTACTTTGAGAGGTTTACGCCGACGCCTATTTTTGCGTGGCGCTGGTGATTGTTTACTAGCCGAAGACGGCGATTTAGTTTCATCATCAGCGGTAGACAACGAACTTCGGAGGCGGTTCTTGAATTAAGATAGTCTGATGACTGATTTATAGAATCATTCAATTCCCTTTACCCTCTGTGAGAAAGCATGGAGCATCAACATAGTATATCTGTACAAGATAAATACGCGCCTAATAGTATCTGTTTTGGGTGCGGTCCCGCTAATAAAAANGGATTACAAATTAAGTCATTTAAAACCGAAAAAGGACTCAAAATGGAGTTTGAAACAAAGATTGAGCATCAAGCCTTTCCTGGAATTATAAATGGTGGAATTATTAGCACCTTGCTAGATTGCCATGGTAATTGGGCAGCGACTATGGCCTTAATGGAACAAAATGAAGATGAAATACCTCCATGCACAGTAACTGCAACATTTAGTTTGAAGCTTAGAAGGCCAACTCCTCTTGATTCTAAATTAGAAATTATAGCTATTGTAAGAGAATTAAGTGAAGATAGAGCAAATGTCGAAATGACTTTAGAAGCAAATGGAAAAATTTGTGCTACTGGAGAAGGGCTATTTGTTGCAGTTNAGGAAGGCCATCCAGCATATCACCGGTGGAACTAACGACGCGACATCCTTTAGAACGGCCGATTATGAGAATGTTTGTGTCGCACTCTGGCGGAGACTCAAAAAAGACTATTGAACAGCTGGGTTTATCTCCAGATATAGTCAATTTATTGAGAGAGAAATGGGGTATTAAAGAATTATACCCTCCTCAGCAAGAAGCATTGCCTCATGCACTAAGTGGAAAAAATTTAATGTTAACGATTCCTACTGCCAGTGGAAAATCTCTTGTAGCACATTTGACTATTGCTCATAGGTTGAAAAATGATTTGATTAATCAAAAAGCTATTTATGTAGTCCCTCTGAAAGCGTTAGCTAGTGAAAAATATGACGAATTAAAAGAAGTTGCAGATGTTGTGGGGCTGAAGGTAGCATTGGCTATAGGTGACAGGTCTGTAGAAATTAATTCTATAGAAGATTCAGATATTTTGGTATGTACAAGTGAGAGGTTAGATTCATTATTGAGAAATAGATCAAATATAATTTCAAATATTGGGATAATTGTTAGTGATGAATTTCATTTATTACATGATCATTCTAGGGGACCAACGTTGGAAGTATTGATTTCAAGGATAAGGCATAAAAAACCGGATACACAAATTATTGCTCTTTCGGCCACAGTTGGCAACAGTGAAGAATTAGCTAAATGGTTGGGGGCTGAATTAATTCAATCAGAATGGAGGCCGGTAAGTCTTCATTCAGGGACTTTAACTGAATTACAAGTAAAAGTCCACAGAATTGATGGAAAAGGCAATGAAAAATGGCCGGAGCCAAGAATTATAAATGGAGAAAAGAGAAAAGTCTTACATGCTGCGCTTGATGATACTATATCGGATAATGGACAACTATTGATTTTTGTAAATTCAAGAAAAAGTTCCCAAAAAGAAGCAAGAGAGTTATCAAAGCATATATTGAATCGTGTTAAAAATGAACCAAATTTTGATAATGGAGATAGATTTGTTAAATTAAANAAAGTTTCTGAATCTATTAATCANAACGAAAATTCCTCNCCTTTNGGGAAAAAATTATCAAACTCTGTAAAAGGGGGAATTGCCTTTCACCATGCAGGTTTGAGTAATCAACAGAGGAANAATATAGAAGAATTATTCAAAAGCGGAGATTTATTTTGTATAGTAGCAACACCAACTTTAGCACAAGGAGTCAATTTACCGGCTAGAAGAGTAATAATTAGAGATGTGAAAAGATGGAGCGCCGCAGCTAGTAGAAATATGCCTATGCCAATTATGGAGATAAAGCAAATGTTAGGAAGAGCTGGGAGACCGAAATATGACAAGAGAGGTGATGCCTGGATTATATCTAAAAATCTNGATGATGAAATAAAAAATGTAGAACATTTTTTACTAAGNGAACCAGAAGAAATAACATCAAAACTAGCNAATCCTAATGCTCAAACTGCGGAAGAGGACCCTGCTATGTTNACACATATNCTTTCNTTAATTGCTACTAGTGACATGAATGATAGAGATGCTTTNGGTAAATTTTTCAGTAAAACTTTCTTATCAACACATTTAGAATCTGAATATCTTGAGAATCAAATTGANAGAGTAATAAAATGGCTTTACGATAATGATATGATTACTAAGGAAGGNGAATCTAAGAGGGTTAAAGAGAGAATAATAAAGGAAGAAAGTGGNNNAAAATCTGAGGAAAATTGGGATGATGAANTCCCAAATTGGGCNGAATCTGCNACNAAAATATCTGGAGTGAATCTTAATAATAATAATTATCANAATAATTTCTCAGANGTNACTCCAAGAAAGGGNCCNGCAATCTTTGGATTCAAGAAAGCCAGTAATTATGAAGTTGAGGAAATTGAANTTCCAGATCCNCCCTCAATGGTATATTCGGCAACTTCTTTAGGACTAAGAATTTCTAGATTGTATCTAAATCCAGTTNCAGGTAAGATACTAAAAGATGGATTNACTAATGCAATGNAAATTTTAACAGGTATAGATTTAGAGAGACAAATATCTCCTTTCAGTTTATTGCATTTAGTGACGTGTACGCCGGATTTCATACCNNTATGGCCCCAAAAGAAAGATTTAGAGAAAATTCAAGATGCACTTTATGGACACGAAAGAGAATTACTGACACGAAGTGTAGATTTAGATGATGAAAGAAGAATGAAAGGCGCCTTAGTTTTACAATCATGGATTGAAGAGATGAGTATGAATGATTTAGAAACTGAATGGAATGTTCAGCCAGGAGACCTGAGGAGTAGAGTCGATTTAGCTGAATGGTTACTTTATTCTACTAGAGTTATTCTTATGGAAGATGAAGAATTATCTAGAATGAATAAGGAATCACACCGTGTGCTATTCGAGGCAATAGATGAAACACACAGGAGAACTAGATACGGTTGTAAATCAGATTTAATTTCCTTAGTCTCATTAAGAGGAATAGGTAGAGTTAGAGCGAGAGAGATGGTAGAAAAGTTAGGAGTAGTTAATGTCAAAGATATTGCATTATTAACTGAAAATGATAAGATTAAACTTTCAGAACTAAGAGGATGGAGTATTAAATTAGTGAATAAGATAGTAAAAAATGCTATAGAAGCCAATCAGCGTACAAAATGATTAGAATCATTATTGAATTAGAGTCCATCGCCTCATACAGTGATTCGAGAGCAGATGCCGTGGTTCCCTGCATGGGGAATCAAATTTGATAATGAAATAGGCGATATTAAAGAAACATTAGCGACTTTCAATCGTTTAAGGCCAGATGAAAAATGGCTATTACTAGCATTTGAGGTTGCCGCTAGTGAAAAACATCTTTGGACGGCATGGTATTCTATGAAAAGAAATCAAATAAAAGGAAAAATGATTGCAAATAGTCCAGATGCAGAATTTTTGAGAATTATTGCAGGGACACACCAGGTAAGAATAGCATTCGAAAATGCTGGGATTAGAAACAGTGATCATTCTGCATGGATAATAAGGCTGCCTGATATTGAACTAAGGCCGAAAGTCGAAGATAATTTTATCAATCGTGAAGTATATAATAATCATGAATTAGAAGCCACAGTTTTGATCGAACGAATGAATGGTTCATTAATCTCACAAAGGCCAAACCCTAGTTTAGAAGGCCTCAAAAGAATAGTTTATGAAAGTACAATCATAGAAAGTAAATCATTAGAAGAATGCTTTCTTCTACACCTAATATCGTCCAATCTCTAATTTAAAGGAAATATTTAGAGGGACAAACTGATATGTAAAATACCTGAGCACCCGATAGAGAGATTATGGCGAAGTACTACGGCTACAGGAATTGCTCACATTGTGGAATAGTTTGCACCCCAGGTAACTATCTTGATTACAATGGGAAAAGGTACTGTACAGCATGTTGGATTCAACATGAAAATCCAGATCATCCAGATTTGGAAGCGATAAGAGAAAAAGTTCAGAATGCAGTTAAAGTTTGGAAACTTGCTAAGTATTCTAAAGATGAATATCATCTTCCAGTTGGACCGAAATCAATCAATAAAAGGTGATTAATTGTCATTCGTCCCTAATGATTTCGATGCATCATCATGGGAAAATATTGAGCCATATGTTAATGACTTAATCAATAGAGAATTAAGCAGCTCAAGTTGTCTAGAAAAGTTAATATCAGATACTTCAAATCTTGCAGAACATATTTCAGAAACGGGAGCATTACTCTACATTGGTATGACATGCGATACTGAGAACGAAAATAAAAAAAATGAGTTTTTATATTTTGTAGAAAATATTAGGCCAAAACTATCTGAATTTTCCGATAACCTAAACAGAAGAATAGCTAGTCATCCATCGGTAGGAAATTTACCAGAAAGATATGACTTGATGATTAGAGGGATAATTTCAGATATTGAGATATTTAGGTCAGAAAATATACCACTCGGTGTTGAACAAACTAAACTCGTGACTAAGGCACAAGGAATTACTGGAGCGATGACGGTGGAATTTCAAGGACAGGAAAGAACATTCCCTGAAATGAAGGCTTTTCTAGAATCTAATTCTAGAGATGAAAGAGAAAAAGCTTGGAAAAAAATGGTAAATAGGTGGATGGAAGATTCTGAAGAATTATCTGAAATATATGATCAATTGATAAAAATACGACATAAGATTGCCCTTAACGCTGGGTTTAATACTTACACTGATTATATGTTCAAAGCTATGCATAGATTTGATTACACCGTAGAAGATTGTTTAATGTTTCATGACTCAATAGAAAAAGTTTGCATGCCAATCGTTAGAGAAATTAATGAGAGAAGAAGAATTTCCTTTGGTTTAGACAAACTATCTCCATGGGATGTAAATGAAAAATCGGGAAGTGGCCCAGATATTAATGGGAAAAGCCCTCTGAAGCCATTCAAATCTGTTCAAGAAATGGTAACAAAATTATCTCAGTTATTCCATAATATGTCAAATGATTTAGGAAANAAATTTGATAAACTGGTAGANATGGATACATTGGATTTAGAGACTAGGAAAGGTAANGCNCCAGGNGGATATCAATATTATTTAGAAAAAAGTCGNATTCCATTTATTTTCATGAATGCAGCAGGTTTACAAGGAGACCTAGAAACAATGATTCATGAATCAGGNCATGCATTTCANTCGTTATANTGTGGNCATTTAGATTTAATTGATGAAAGAAACTATCCNATAGAATTCGCAGAAGTTGCGTCNATGTCTATGGAATTATTAACTCAGGATGAATGGGGGCTCTTCTATGAAAATATTGATCAGGCTAGCAGAGCAANAATTTCTCATTTGGAAGGAGTGGTATACTTACTACCCTGGATTGCTACNATAGANTCATTTCANCATTGGATATACGNTAATCCNAATCATACAAGAGATGAAAGGAANGAATATTGGTTGNCATTAAGAGAAAGATTTGGNTCTAANATGGATTGGGAAGATAATGAAAAATTCCGNGAACTATCTTGGCAACAACAAGGACANCTGTACGGNGTACCGTTCTATTACGTAGAATATGGTATAGCNCAATTAGGTGCATTACAACTTTGGCAAACCCANCGAAAAANNCCNNAAAANGCGTTGGAAAACTATTCTAGAGCTATGAAATTAGGTAATACGAAGACTTTACCTGATCTTTTTGCTGCAGCAGAATTAGAACTTGGTTTTGATGAAAATCATCTTAATTCATTGATTAGTGAAGTGAAGATTGCAATGTCTGAGATTAAATAATAGTCGGACAAGCCGAGATCTGAAATTAATCTTTCAGACCTTCGGCTGTCACGGTAAAGACCGCTTCTCCTTCTGGAAGATTAGGGCTGTCAATAAGACGTGCAATNCGTCTACCTCCCTTTGATTTTCTCAGATAGAGACGGAATGTGCTTGCGTGNCCTACGATATGTCCTCCGATTGCTTTAGTTGGATCACCCCATAATGCTGCAGGGTTTGACATAACTTGATTTGTAACTAATATCAGAGCATTTTGAACATCTGATAGTTGTTTAAGTTCTTTGAGATGCTTGTTTAATTTCTGTTGCCTAGAAGCTAACATTCCCCTACCTACGTATTCTGCTCGGAAATGACTAGTTAGTGAATCTACTATTACTAACTTAACATCTATTGACTTCGCCATCCTTTTGATTTCATCAACTAGTAACATCTGNTGAGCTGANTTGTATGCGCGTGCTACATGGATTCTATCTAAAGCATCTTGAGGNTCCATACCAACTGCTTCAGCCATTTGCGCTATTCTTTCTGGTCTGAATGTATCTTCAGTATCAATGTAGAATACTTCACCATTCAATCCACCCTGNGAAATTGGTAGTATTGTATTTACAGCTAATTGNTGTCCAATTTGTGTTTTACCGCTACCAAATTCTCCAAATACTTCACAGATTGATTGTGTTTCGAAACCNCCACCCAATAACTCATCCATTGNTGANGTTCCTGANGTTAGTTTTTGTACTGTTTTACGGCGATCTAATAATGCATTTCCACTAATAAATCCTCCNATATTNGCTAATTTCTTTGCTGCTTGAATTATTTTCGATGAAACGGCTTCGCCTAATTCTGCCTGTTCNGCTAATTCCATCGGNCTCATTACAGCTATGGCCAGTAACTCTTCAAAACCTGCTTCTCTAAGTTTTTCTGCTGTTGCTGGGCCGACTCCNGGCAAATCTTCTATTGTCATCTCGGGTTCGTCTATATCTATTGTTATTTCATCTTCATCGATATTTTCACTAGCNGTTTTCTTNNCCATCTNATCACCTGTTTACATTACTTNGGNTTATTAGATGGTATATGAATAAATGAAAGACCCCTTATTATAANTAAAAGTGAAAAAATCTNAAANAGCCTATCAGTNGCCNTTTNTTTTACTTTCAGTTTATTTTTAATTCTGGTATCGAGTGGTGGATTTGAACCACCGGTCTCCGGGTTATGAGCCCGACGAGATAACCTGACTACTCCAACTCGATAGCCTATCCTGAGGCCTTACTTATTTGAAGACGTCTGGA
>PCAW01000034.1:0-20551 GCA_002730775.1 Methanobacteriota archaeon
CTGAATGACGATGTTATTTAAGGTTAACATATAATTGAAATAATAAAAATATAAAAAAAATTATTTACATAATAAAAAAAATTGAGAATGGTGATATATTACTGGAGCATGGCAAGACACAGGAGAGGTTGAGTGGATGAGTGATAAATTATGGCCGCCTTCGAAAATTTCTCTAAATCCTAATAAAAGAGTTTTATTCTTGACAAAAGATTTAGATTTAATTAGAAAACAATTGTATGAAGGATTGAATCTTAAAATGGAAGATTTAACAATTGATGATTTGTTAGATGACATAAATACAGATGTAATGACTCCGGCATGGGTTTGTTTTGACTATGACCCTTCTAAAATAGCTGAGAATGCATATGCAGGACTTCTGCACGATGGGAGGCGTGTTTTTGATACTCATGCTCTGAAAAATGGTAATTTTGAAGTTATTGTTTCTGGCCATAGAAAAGGGACTGGTTCAAGCAGAGAGACTGCCCCACAATGTGAAAAATGGTCTGGAATCAGGATTGTTATCGCTGCATCTTTCGCCCCAATTCATGAGAGAAATAATATAAATTTGGGGCAATTAATGGGGGATCACTCTATACTCGAAAGACTGCAGGGTGGCGAAAGTATCGATTTGGATGAATTTACTAGAAAATATGATCCTGTCACCCAACTTATACTGGAAAATGGAGGAATTTTTCCTTTTGCAAAAAAGCTGGCAGCAGGAAATATCCTGCTCCCTGAGATTAATAAAAAACCTCATCCAATGACAATTGCAGAAAAAATTATTTCTAAAAAATTAATTTCAACGGATTCTTCTCAAGGATTTGTCAAACCAGGAGATGCTGTATTAGCATCCGTTGACGGAGGTTATTCTCATGAATTTACTACAGCACAAGTTCATGATTTTCTAAAATCAGAATACGGAAACGAATATAATATCCCTAATCCTCCAAAATTTGCAGTCTTTGAAGACCATTTATTGTATGCGACAGGGGTGCCAAGATTTAGTAAATTCAAAGAAAAAATTCAAACTTTAAGAGATATGCAAAATGATTTTCAAAAACATACTGGTGTTCGAGATTATTCGGCTGTCAATGGAGTTTCTCCGGGTATATGCCATCAAGTTGCAAGGGAAGAATTTATTGATGTTGGAGATTTTATCCAGGCAACTGATAGCCATACCTGTATGGGAGGGGCTAGTAATGCATTGACTTATGGAGTGGGGTCTACCGAATATGCAAATTTAATTCATAATCAATTTGCGTTTGTAAAAGTACCAGAAAGTATCAGATTTAATTTAACAGGGAACCTTCATCCTGGTTGTACTGCTAAAGACGTTATATTACACATCTTATGGAAGTATGCGGCAAAATCTGAAACTCTAGATAGAAGTATGGAATTTGGTGGTCCTGGTCTCTCAAGTTTATCGATGGATGAAAGAGCAACTCTTTGTAATATGGCCACTGAATGTAGTGCAAAAACGGGGATATGTGATCCCGATGATTTGACTGTTGAATGGTTGATGAATAGGAGGAGTGGACTGAGTAGTGAGGAGATTATTGATGCTTTTGTTATAGCTGATGTAGGAGCAGTTTACCATGGAGGGGTGCATACTATAGATCTAGATGAGATTAAACCTATGGTGGCACATCCAGGAGACCCAGACAAAGGAATACCATCTGACCCGACAAATGGCGCCTATATCGATGAATTAGGTGTTGTGAACATAGATATAGCTTATGCGGGCTCATGCACAGCAGGGAAAGATGATGATTTTGCATATTACGCGGAAGTGACGAAGGCCGCTTTAGATGCTGGTTTGAAAATAGCGGATGGCGTCGATTGTTATATCCAATTTGGATCGAAAACGGTCAAAGAATTGTCAGAGAGAAATGGGTGGACAAAGATGTTTGAAGCTGCAGGTATAAAATTAATTGATCCTGGTTGTGGTGCTTGTATTGGAGCAGGCCCCGGAGTAAGCGATAATACAGAACAGGTATCAATTTCAGCAATAAATCGAAATTTCCAAGGCAGGTCAGGGCCGGGGAAACTCTACTTGGCAAGCCCTCTCACAGTTATGGCCAGTGCATTTACAGGTCATATTACTGCGTGGAGTCCTAACCTTTTTTCTTAGAAATGCTCCAAACACCCCAAATTGCAGCAATAAACCACGCTATTTCTAAAATTAAAAATGCCCATTCATCAATAAAGTAAGCGCGGACTGCTAACAATCCTGAGCCTGATGCCATCAATCCTAGATAGGGCACTGCCTTGCTGTGGAGAACATCTCTAGTCTCCAAAAAAAATGCTGTTAAAATTAATATCATCCCTATATATGCAATTAATTCGCTTTGAGCAATACTGACAATGGTATCAATCATGCCCGTTCTAAAATCATTGAAAATATAGTCTTTCTTCATTTCAACAGGCGCATGTTTCAATAGCCTATCGAGTTCCCATGTACTCATCACAAGTTGGCCCCAGGTCATTAGGACATGGGAGGACCAAGTGGAGGGAAAGACAATGGTGGATGCAAGAGATATATCCGGAAAACAAAAACAAATAGCAGTTAGTGAGTTCTTTGAGAAGAATAAACACTTCCTAGGATTTGATTCCCTTCAAAGATCTTTAATTACGGCTGTTAAAGAAGCTGTTGATAATTCTTTAGATGCTTGTGAAGAAGCGCGAATTTTGCCAAATATTGTGGTTGAAATTAATAGATTGAAGGGTGAAGATATAGAATTGATATCTCAGGACAATGGCCCCGGAATTCCGAGAGATGCCATTGAAAATGTATTTGGAAAATTTCTATTAGGTTCAAGATTTCATGCAATTCGTCAAACTAGAGGTCAGCAAGGTATCGGAATAACTGGCGTTGTAATGTATGCACAACTGACTACTGGCGCCAAAACTCGCGTAATTTCAAAAATCGCCAATGATTCCTCGGCTGTATTTGTAGAGCTAGGCCTAGATACTAGGAAAAATAGGGCGATTAAATCAAAAGAAAGAAGAGAAGTATGGATTGATGAGAATACGGGAGAAGAAGTTCGGCATGGATTGAAAATATCGACAATCATGAAAGCGAAATATCAACGTGGTAAGCAATCTGTATATCAATATCTTAGAATGACATCAATAGTAAATCCACATGCGACAATCAGCCTAATAGTTAGAGGAAGAGATGGGGAAATCATAGAAGAAGGGGAATGGATCAGAACCAGTGAAAGGTTGCCGAGAGTGGTCGAAGAAATTAAACCTCATCCACACGGGATACAATTAGGTACACTACAAAGAATGTTAAGAGAATCAGAACAGAGGAAAATGACCTCTTTCCTTAGGCATAATTTCTCAGGAGTTAGCGTGAGAGCAGCAAAAGAAGTTCTGTCTACTTCTACGATAGAAGATGATAGAGTGCCAAAAAGAATTAATTCGGAAGATGCCAAAAAATTAATTGCATCTTTTCAGAAGGTTAAGTTACTTCCTCCACCTACAGATTGTCTGTCCCCAATTGATGATTTATTGATTAAAAAGGGACTTTCTAAGGCTATTGATTCAAGATTTGCATCAACAGTAACAAGACTTCCAACGG
Organism: Methanobacteriota archaeon; assembly: GCA_002730775.1. GTDB lineage: Archaea > Thermoplasmatota > Poseidoniia > Poseidoniales > Thalassarchaeaceae > MGIIb-O2. Next base: position 3,587 of record PCAW01000034.1, read on the forward strand.
TTAGTCAGGGTAATCCATTTCAGATTGAAGTGGGACTTGTTTTCGGAGGAGACATTTCTGCAGATGGTCCAATAGAGGTATTACGATTTGCAAATAGAGTTCCTCTAATGTATCAACAAGGAGGTTGTGCATTAACGAAAGCAATTGAATCTATTGATTGGAAAAGATATGGTTTAGATCATCCGGGGGGAAAGGGCTTACCAAAGGGGGCAGCAGCAGTATTGATCCATCTCGCTTCCACCAATGTTCAATTCACTAGTGAAGCTAAAGAAGCTGTGGCCGATAATGAAGAAGTTTTTGATGAAATCAGGAAAGGACTTTTAGAAGTCGGGAGAGGATTAAAGAACCATCTAAAAAAGAAAGACCAAAGGAAAAAAGCAAAGGAAAAATTTGAATTGGTTAATGTAATTCTTCCTGAGATTGCTAAGAAAACATCAAAAATATTAGGGAGGGAAGAGCCGGATTTAGCACCTGTAATAACTCAAATAATGAATGCAGTGTTTTGTGAAGAAGAATTGGGGTGGGATAAAGAAAGAAAACTCGCTACGTGTTCAATTAAAATATTCAATTATACAGCAAGGGCAAGGGCCTATACAATTCTCCTAAAATGGCCTGAAAATGAAAATATAACTATGGTTGAAAATTCAAATGGAGGAAGGAAAGAGGCGAGGGGGATATGGGCTTGGCGCCTTGATACCCTAAATCCGGGTACTTCAACAACAATTGGCGTATCACTTTCTGGTCTTAGTAAAGGAGATTGGACAGATACAGATATTTTCTTCAGAGGGAATGGAGATATCATTGGTGCAACTAAGATAGATGAGAAAATACTTGAAGAAATACGAAAAAGCGAGGCCTTAACCGCTATCAGGAATGAAATTTCTGAATCTGAATCTCAAGAGGTCAATGGGGTTCTATCTGAGAGAGAATTAGTAGAAAAGGAAGAAACTAATAATTCAGATGGAATAAATATTTTCGCTGATTTTGAGGAGGGATCTGAATGAGTATCGTTGGACAAAGAAAAACAAAAGAAGAAGTAAAAGATGCACTGAAAGATATTGCTTCGGAAATGCATAACAAAATGGAAAAGGGCGTTCCTCCATCTATGACTCTACCTGTTAGGTCAAAAACAAATATTGGATTTGATAATAAATTGGGGGTTTACAAATATGGTAAAAAAAAGAGTACTAGGGACGCGACAAGCCTTGGCTCGGCAAGACAACTGTTGCGTTCATTACATGTGACTGAATTTATCGAACAAATGATAGACTCCGGCAAGTCATCTACTCTGAGAGAAATGTATTACATTAGTGAAGCATGGGGGCATGGTAAATTCGGTTCGCAAAATGAAAGTAATAATTTAGCCGAAGATTTAGAAATTGTAACCAAATGTCTTCGAGAGGATTTTAAGTTACGACCTGAAGAAGATGGAGCAAGAATTATCGGTAATGTTACCTTTGAAGAAAGAAATCGAAAAGGTGATTGGATGAGAATAAATTGTAGAGATGATGTTGGAGATTCTGGTTATGGGGTGCCATATAATGTAGAAGCCGAAAAATTAACTTTGGTTGAGGAAGATGTAGATTTCATTATGGCAATAGAAACCGGTGGTATGTTCGATAGGTTAGTAGAAAATGGTTTTGATGAAGAAGCAAGATGTGCATTAATACATCTTAAAGGACAGCCCGCTAGATCAACAAGAAGAATAATGAAAAGGATGAGTCAAGAATGGAATAAACCAATTATTGTATTTGCTGACTGTGACCCTTGGTCTTTCAGAATATATGCAAGTATAGCTTATGGAGCTATTAAAACTGCTCATATCTCTGAGTACTTGGCTACCAAAGGTGCTCAATATTTAGGAATTACAGCAGATGATATTCTGGCCTATGACCTACCAAGTGACGAGCTTACTAAACAAGATCTTGGCGCTTTAGACTCGGAGTTAACAGATCCTCGATTCAATACAGGATACTGGAAAGATCAAATAAATCTGATGAAAGAAATTGGAAAGAAGGCCGAACAACAGTCTCTTGCCAAATATGGTCTTGATTTCGTTACTGATACGTATCTACCAGAAAAACTCGCAGATATCGGTTTAGGTTATTGATTGCCAAATCTGAAATGTAGGCCCCACTGTCTATGGCCATGAAGAGTGGCGCCAAACTATGGGTTAAGCGCCTTAGCGGACTTTCAATAATATTGATTTTAGTTTTTGTTGGGACTTATGGAGAGTCTACTGATAAAATTATTCAGAAAATGAATGTGGAAGAAAATAACTTACTAGAATTAGAAAGTGGAGAAGAGGGGGCAGCACAATTAGAGAAAATTAGATTCTACACCGTTGTAACATTAGAAGGTAATGAAATAAAGGGAAATGAAGTTGAATTATTCGATCAAGATGGTGGAGAAATTATTGGAACATCGCTTAGTTCGATAGAAAAAATGAATAAAAGACCTGATTCAAGTGGCAATTTAGTTTTTGTTCCTGTAATTATTTTTGAAGTACCTGGAGATGCAGAATACATATTTCATAATCAAGGAAATAATACTTTGTGGGTCTTGGATGATTTAAAAATACAATCTAGTTTGATTTCCGATGAAATAATACTAATCTCAATGATTAGTTGTTGTTCAGGGTTCCCCTTAGGTATTATAGCATTAATTGGCTGGTTTGTGGTTTGGCGGAAAAAGGATAAGCAATCACAAAAAATTATTGTAAAAGAAGAAATAATGACTACTGATCAATTGTTTAAACAATACAATTCTACCGCTGAAGAACATAAAGTTCCTGCTCCTTTTTTAGATACAGAAAAAGTCGATGTAACTATGAATGAATTATCCCTTGATGATAATTCAGATGCCACTAGACAAAAAGTGAATGATTTTGTTGAGGAACACGTGAGTTCTGAAGAAAGTGATAATTTCAAAAAAGGCGAGGAAAATTGGGAAAATTGGGATGATGGTGAGTAAGGAGAACCCTTTACCCTCATAAAATCGTTAAATGGGTTTTTACATGCCCCCTAACTACCCAACTTCAGGTTGGTAAGTGGTATGGACTTTGACGAGGCTATGACTATACTAGAAAATAGAGCTAGAAGAAGTATTTTACAACACCTAGTCAAGGAACCGCATTATCCATTACAACTCTCTGAATTACTAGATATTAGTCAGCAAGCAGTAATGAAACATATCAAAGTCTTAGAAAAGGCGGGTTTTATTGAATCTGAAATAGTTCCTTCAGAAAAAGGTGGGCCTCCAAAGAAAATGTATAAAGTAAATCAATCGTTTTCTTTGAGGCTTGATTTGGGGCCAGAACTATTCAAAGCAGAACATAGAACTATCCCTGCGGGTGGCCCGATGAGGCTTTCAAATAAATTACCAACAGAATTAGATTCGGTAATAGATCGTTTAGGTACTAGAAGAGATTTATCTATGTCAGAAGCAATGAATATACTATCAGACTTAGATTCGTCACTTGAGAAAATAGATAGGCAAAGAGACGCTATCATCGCTTTACATCAACAAATAATGCTGAAAACCTCAAAAGAAGTTACAGAAAACGCTGAATCATATGAAGAGAGAATGATGGCTAGAGAGATGATGACACAACCAAGAAGGCCGTTAGACTTGGATATATTCTCACAGAATCTAAGAATTCAAGAATCTCATGCCGAAGATATCATGGAAAATATTCGAGATAGATTGATGAGGGATTTTGTAATCAATAATGATAACTTTGTCTCTGCGAACAAGGATACCCCTCTTCCTTGGTGGTTAATTAAATAACTAAATTAAGCGTTTATTCAAAATTGAGTATCTGAGTCGTCATCACTAAGAGAAATCATACTGCTTTTCTCTGCAAAGCGATCTAATGCTTCCATTCTTCTACCATACATAACAACACCAGCTACTGCGATTAATGCAAATGTCGCCCCGAGTATTATAGCTGGAACTGAATATCTTGCAATAATTTCAACACCAACATCTAAAACTCCGTTGTTAGAACCCATATCTCCTGCCGATTTGAAATTGTTTTTCTCATCGGTTTCGACAATAATATTATCTGGATCAACTACTACTACTACTTCGTGAGTACCCGCCTCAACTAAGTATAGCAAAGTGATTAATGGAGGTTCATCATCTGAAGTCGTTGGCATTATTGCCTCAATTAATTGGCGGTATGCTACATTTTCCTCAGCACAACCATTTTTCTTAATTGAGTTAACTGATTGCCCTACGCATAAAATTACATTCACATCAGTTGCATGAGAATTTCCGTCATTCAGAATTGAAACAGTTACTGAAAGCATATCTCCTATCTCTCCTTTCGTCTTGCCAACATCAACACTTAAAATCTGTAAATCCGGTGCTCTGAGTCTTAATTCTAAGACCTGTTCGTTGGTATCACAATTAGGGCGATAATTATCAGGGAAGCCATCGCCGTTCATATCGATCGTACAGGAATCTTCCCAAATTGCTGTTTCATCGAAGTCGCCGCCTGACAAAGAGTCACCAAAGCTTGACTTTAATTTGATTCCAATTTCTCTATCGGCTAAGGCAGCAGTTGGGTCTATTGTAACTATTGCAACTAACTGTAATGTAGTGTATGAAGGCATTAAAGGGAGTGTAATCCTTCCTTTGGAATCCTTGTAACACATGTTACTTGGAAGTGGATCTCCTTGCATCAATACCACACAAGGCCGTTCTATTGGGTATTCACTGCCAAATCCTTCTAACAAGGCGTAGTCAATTCGCCATGAGCTCAAAGCATTCAATCCCGGTGCGGTATCCCAACCGGCACCATCTACAGTATGGTTGTGCACTGTAGGTTGATCTGCAACATTACCAAAATTTGTCACATTCATTGTAAATCTAACTACTCTCCCTGGAGCTGTTGTTTTAATTCTACTTTCAACAGTTGGATCAACAGTTATTCTCATGTCATGGAACTCTACCACTTCAACCTGTAATGTAACTAAATCTCTGAGTTTTGTTCCTTCGAATGATTCTTCACTGTATATTTCAATCACTATAGTATACTGTCCTGCCAATGTTTCTTCTGGAACATTTATGATAATCGGAATTTGTTGAGACTCGTCTCTATCTAATTCTTGGAAAAGAATTCTAGGTATTGCTACGTCCCAAACATCCGAGTTCCCATCCTGGTCTGTGATAGAACCCACAGCCATATCATAGCGATCGGCCCCATTGCCTGTATTTTCTATAACTGTATCAAGTTGATACTCTTGTCCGGGGTATAAAGAGAGAATCGTCTCTGTGTTGGCTTCTAAATCATATCTTTGTATTACATTGGTTACAAGAACTACTGAGTCTCTGACTTTAGGTGCACCATCCAGTGATGCTTTTACAGTTACAGATTCTCCAATTCCTGCTGTTGCATTATATGGTGCACACATCTCTGCAGTAACGGTTCTAGGCGCATCTACTGTCCAATAACGCGGAGTTTCTTGAGGTATGCTATTTCCGCCTGGAGCTTCCGAAAAGTCAAGATTAACCGTCCAATGATCGAATCTCCAAGTTTGATCTGATACACCTTCTGGCTTTTCTTCGGGCCCACCTGGTGTTGTGAAAATTAGGTGACCAGGTGTGAAATTCTTTGTAACCTCGATATCAAATTCTGAACATTCCCCTGGCAAAACATGCATTGTAGTTTCACCTAATTGGAAAACAATATTTCCAGTACTCTTGATAGATACGTTGACCCATAATTCAAGAATATCAAATGTCCCTTTATCTACTGACAATACTGGTTCACCTGTTGACCACCCCTTCAAGTAAACTACGAATGTCCCTGGTTCTTGAGAAGTAGGGACATCAATTTGTAAATTTCTAGTCATCGATTGGCCCGGATCTAGAGATAAGGATGTCGGGAATGTTACCCCCCATCCGAAAGGTAAAGCCCATTCTGTTTGACCTTCGAGAGTTGTTGGATCATAGAAGGCAAACGTATCGTATACATTTCCTGTATTTGTTATAGATATAGAGAAGGTCGCTTGCTGACCTTGTTCAACGTCGGCTTGATAATGGCTGGTATCCAACTCAATTCCATGAACTACATCCATTAAAGTTAGAGTAATTGCTTCGTCTCTAATTGCTGGATCTTTGTAAGATAGTGCTGTGACTTTGATAGTTGCCANNTCATCATGATGCGCTTGNTAAATAGTGGGNGCTCTGACNCTCATATACAAATCAATACTTTCTCCGCCTTGTAGCGACACTGGTGTGGAGTCAAAAATTGGTGTATGGTTACTAGCAAAGAATATACTAGCACTCCAATTAGCTGGGACTCCTTCAACAGCCATCGAAAATATATCCGAAACTAAATCTGCAGGGCCGGGGGTTGGGTTAGAAATCGACATGTTGTAAGTGGTCTGTTCACTAGGTTCGATTGTATGGTAGAATGTTTCATCCTCAGCCAATGAAACATCTACCAAACCTGTAAGGATATGAACATAACATAATGTGTAAACTCCTCCGTTATTCTCGTCACTACACTTGTTTGTATCTGACCAGGCAACGTGAGCACCGCTGCCCATGTCGTTAGCAAATGCAGGTGGCTGTCCTAACTCAGGGAGTGCTGGAGAATTTGGCCCTAATTTATCGGACTGCCATTCAGTTATTGGAAGCAGTTCCCAAGGGTCAAAAATTGATGATGCTATAGAATTCAAAGGAAAACCCGTTGGCCAATCGTTGTTTGTATGATTCAAACGAGTGTACATCAAAGTCTCACCTTGAGACCCATTGTAGTTATCTAACCATGTCAAATGGACGTTGTCGAATGAATCTGTTAAAATTGACGGCATATGTGAATTTCCACCGAATGGACGATCTGGAGCTAATCCTTCATAGCCCTCGACATTAGAAATTGCTGCATCTGAGATTTGTTTAATTGCATATGAAGGTAATCCTTCACTAACTCCATCCCATGCTCCTGCAGAGCTTAATCGCAGGCGAGTGTAATAAATCTCATAATTAACGTCAATATCAAATCCATATGCTCTNCCATCCATCCAAGTTACATGTGTATTTCCAGAGTTATCAATTGCTATNGCTGGATGTAAACTGTAAGCATCGTTCAGTGTAANTCTGGTATCATTTACCACTACTAAATGNCCATAACCCAGCNCATCAGGTGATGCTCCTAAGTCTTCGATATACCTGTCTGCAGCTTGATCAACAAAAGTCCCTGAGTCACCCTTCTGCCAGCCTGGCCATGGGGAGTCAAGAAGAGTTAGCGGGTCTAAAACTGTCAAAAATATCTCTCTAGAATTATTTGTAGATAAGTATACCAACGCTTCGACCATTAGTTGCATTTCTGCTTGGTTAGCAGATCCTGTTGGGAAACTGTACATCATACCTTCTGCATTAGTTAAAGCTAGCGTAGAGCCGCTACATGTTCGGCTGTTAAGACTCGTGAATCCATTGGGACACTGTGCTAAATCCATCATGTGAGAGCCTACATCTGTAGAGCCACTGCCAAATCCTGCAGCCATTAGTGGAATTGGGATTATCCCCGCCGTAACACAGGCATTATGTGCTTCAAGAATGGACTGTGCATCATCTGCATCTGTTGCTGGATCTCCTCCGTAAGGTCCTTCATCTGAAATAGGAATTACAATCTTCGTCGCATTGGGATTCCATGCGTGATCAAGCATTGTTGGAGGGTTTCCAGGTACGTTACCTTGAGCATCGTGCCAAGAAAGGCACGCCCAAGTGGAAGCAGGCCCCCAAAACTCACTGTAGTATCCACCATCCATTGGCAAATCGATTGCCCCATTAGAATAGACTACTTCTGTTAGTTCTCTAATTCCACCAGAATCATCATTTGGTTGAAGACCTAGGGAAGTGGTACGTGGACCTTGGTTTCCGCTGCCTCCTGTAGCATATGCTGCAGCACAATTGCCACTAGTCGCAGCAGAAGGCCAATTTCCACTAAGAGCGTAGAGGGTTTCATAGACAGTCATATTAGCTCGTTCTAACATTGGCNTTAGGCCTTCAAAGTTGTAGCCACTAGCAAAAGAACCACCATAGAAAACAGCGCACATGTCTGCCCATTCTGCATTCATTGAGCCTGATGTATCAATAGGAACTACCATCTCAACTTTACCGCCGCGTGTATCGTCCCATACTACTTGTACAAAATCGTCCAAATCTACAGCTACATCTGGATGCCCTTTGTGCCCAATTATTGGNGTNAGTAAGGTCTCATCGACTGCTACGATTGCTGTTCTNGCNATTACATCTGCTTCAATCATTGCATAGTAAATCTGTGGCTGTTGGTAATACTTATCCAATGGTTCGTAAGAATCTTCCCANACAATATGTGCATTGGACTGTGAATCNACATCGATTGCNGGCCANTCTCTATTTTGTGTGTGCCGAGAAACTTCAAAGTCATCGATTACAGAAATTGATGCGTCNATTGCTACNCCTCCGTCNAGATCATCTTGTGAAGGNTCAANTACTGTGTATTTGATAGCCCAATTNCCTGTTCTATCTGCCCAAACAATNTGTGCTCTATCATTATCATCAATTGCAATATCGGGATGCCATGCTCTGCTTTGGCCAGCATTAGATATCTGAGTATCGTCAATTAAAGTGTCGCCACGAGCATCGACAAGTTTGTAATACAGGTGTTGAGTATTTCTACTCCAAACGAAATGAACATTTCCTTCGGAATCTGAGTCTAGAGCGACCATTCTGTCGTTTTGGCTACCACCATTTACAATTTGTACAGCATCAGTAAGTACTACTTCGCTAGCTGTTACCTGTGGGGCGACCATCGAAACAAATACTCCCATAACCATCAATGTAACCATCATTACACTACTTCTCATCTTACTCCTATCCATTGAACTCACCTCAGCATATGCTGCAACAGATGAATTTGAACATTCTCTATACTTAACCTCGACCCTTACGGGTCATTTAGAAAAAGTACATTACGCCCATTCATCTCTATCAAAACTACGTCCAAATCCGCCAGTTTCATCGAAATTTATATCCATTTCCTCAACTTGAGTCTTTTTTCCTCGAGGAGTTTTAGTTGAGCTTTTCTTGGGCCAATCATCCACTGGTCCAGGTTTACCGGTTCCCGGACCGTATCCAAACTTTATTTTATGAATAAGAGACAATTTTGTTAACCAAACTTTCCTCATTGTATGCATAAATTCATTCTGTGTTAAACCGTCAAACCAAATTGGCCTCGAAAGATTGAACGCTTGTAGGGGCCCTGATTCTTTTTCCTCTTTTTTACCTATATGTAGCACCCAATCTAAGTTGGCTTGGGTCAATAATAGTCTAGTTTCATGAAGCCATGTTTGCCACTCAAGTGAATCAGATAAATAATGTTCTTTCATTTCCAATTGTTGGCCTTCATCGACTCTGGTTATTGAGTAAATCAAAACTAGATTTCTGTTTTTAGGTATTACAACGTTGAAGAGGTGTGCTGCTTTTGTCGGAGGATACCTGACATGAAGATGAAGGAAGTTCTGACTATCTTGCACTTCACGGGTTTCAAGTTTCTCACTGGCTAGCCATTCCCTAACCATATTGGCAGCCGAGTTCGCATCCATATCCATTTTTTATCATCACCCTATTTGAGAGGTCCTAATTGAGTATTCAATTTTTTAATTAAAGTATTGAATTCATCTCCGGCTGGAGTGTTGGAAAATTTACTTATTTTAGCAAGTATTCTAAAATTAGTCCAGTAATCATACCCTAATAAGAAAATTAAAGAAGAAATGTAGAATACAAATATTATTGAAATGAAACACAGTAATGCTTGGTGGGAAAGCAAGGGATAGTCTAGAATTACATCGTTCCAAAGAGAAAGAGATGTGATCACAAAAGATGTAAATGGCCAAAAAATAACTGGGGAAAACATGCCTGCTAAGAAGAAATATGTCGTTCTTGCATCCAAACCTTCATCACTTATTTCTGCCATATAACGTGCCATTATAGATTGAAGACCGGAGCCAATAATTACTGGTATTGAAGTGATAGTCATCAACAATACACCGATTAATGCATTATAATAGCTGGATAAATTCATCTTCTTTAATTTTTGATTTTGATTAAGACTATTGGCATCGAGATCATATGAATGTAATATTTGAGCGGCTGCGATTGCCCCTGGAATTAGTTCTCGATAATTACCATTTTCATTTATATCGTCCCTAATATGTCTTGTAGCATGGACTTCTTGACTAAGAGATGTTAGAGGTTTTTCGTCCTGATTGGCTTTGAGATGTGCAATTAATTTCCAAGCTCGAAAAGTCTCCCAATCAGGGGCCTCGGGAGTTAAGGGAGATAGTTTGAGATACATTTCTTCCTTCAATTGATTAACTGCTGAAGCGGGTGGTTCTATCCATTCTCCTCTCTCTAGTCGAGAAGACTTTTCATCATCATATACTAGTTTTATTTCTATTGGATCTGTATATTCAACATAACTTTTAGTTCTAAACCAATAATGCCTTTCCCAATGGAGGCCTGTTGGTTGTATTACTGGAGCTGGTTTTCCTCTTTTTCTAGCAATGGCTGCAGAAGCTAAAGCCGCTCTTGCTGCCCCGGTTCTCAAAGCATGTAATTTGGAATCTTGATGAGATTTCCCCTCTGGCATTATAACGGCACCGTGGCCGCCTGCCAAACAATTAGCAATTGTTAACATACTTCTATCATTTATTTTCCTAGCAAAATTCTCATCGGCTACGCCGGCCTCAACTTCTGCTTTTCTTAGAACTGGTTGGGCCCCGTTCCTCCTAGACCACCATCCGATTATTGGACCAGTTATGAGATCATGACGTCCCAAAGATATGATTCTTTTTTTCTGTGTTAATATCATTAAACTTGGATCAACTAAACCATTAATATGGGTCGCTATAGAAATTCTACCTCCGTTGTTAGGAGGTATTTTATCTGACTCAAAATTACGGAATATTACCGATTTTCCAACATTTATCATCAATCTTAACAGATAGCTAAAGGATTTGTTTCCTGGATGNTTTCCTGTGTGATCATAAGGAGCTTTTTNTAATTTATTAACGTTGATTTTGTGCGCTGCTGCAGATAGTTCCGGCGTAATTTCGGGGGCGCTNGTNGAATCTTGCACNGCGCTGCGAGTTGGTTAGAGGTTGAGAATACATCGGTCAAANAACAATAAAAAAATAAAAGTNTTATNCTAATTCATACAAAATTGCTTTTGATAGNTCGGAAGCATCGGAATGATCTATTGGACTTGGGTTCCAAACNAAAGAATGAGTAGATTCTGGATATCTAGGGATTATATGAAAATGAAGATGAGGCACTGTCTGCCCCGCTTGTTCNCCNTTNTTCTGAATAATGTTNTAATTTTCNGCACCTGTGATTTTTATTATTGCTCTACATATCTTCGGTAAAGCCATACCCAGAGATGAGGCAGATTTATCCGAAAGGAGATCCATTGTGGAGCATTCTTCTTTCGGAATTACTAGGGTGTGCCCACGNGAAAGAGGATTAATATCCAAGAAAGCATATACGAATTCATCTTCATAGATTTTATGAGAAGGAATTTCTCCTGATAATATTAAACTGAAAATAGTGTTACCATTTCTGCTCATTATATCATTAACCTGATTGTGATATTGCCTCAATAATAGGNACCATTGATTTNATNTGTATAGCGGTAACAAGTTCAGTATTCATTACCCTAGATTGGTCTGTTAAGGAAATTTTTACTTCTTGTAACTCCTTAGCGTTAGAAATATTCTTTTCGCTATTGTTGCGGATATTCTTGCCGAGATNGGTTACTTTAGAAGAGAACTCCCCTACTGATTGCCCGTCTTTTGAAAAATAATTATCTATATTTTTTGAAACCTTGGACAATTCCTTTTCTATCTTATTACTACCTGCAAAATTAGCAGTTTGGGACCACTTGCCTGCATGTCTGCCGGCTGCTTCTCCTGTGACCAAATCTTCGAGTTGTAGGTTTCCTGGAAGGTAACCATCTCCATGCATCCCAGTGTTGGCCGATCTTCCAGCGGCATAAAGTCCAGTATACCACATTTTTTGTGAATTGAATGTTACTCTCCCCTCATCATCGATTGGCGCTCCTCCGATAGTGAAAGCTATAGATGAATATACTGGAATTACATCGTAATCTACATTCAAACCAGTTCTTTCTTCGATCCTTCTGATAGTTTGGGCGTACCAAACTTTGGCATCGGAATCTAGATTTCTTAAATCGAGAACACAGTTCTCTCCACTTTGTTCCTCACCGATTTCTAAATCATCTCCGGAATCTTTTCTATACCTGCCACCAGCACTTAACACATCCACTGGTAAATGCAAACTCGTACCTTTTATTGTTAAATGATGTTTAGGAACATTGGACATTCCCTCGAGTTTAATCCCAGCAGACGCTGCTAGTGAAACACCTGTACCAGGACCTTCTGAAATATTACTCCAAAGTCCTTGGTAACCATCCGTTGCTAAGATCACTGCCTTGGCTTGCATACCAAATACTTCTCCAGATTGAATGTTCAAAATCGTTATTCCACGTACTTGTTTGCTGTCCATTACTAATGAAAGCGCTTGTAAATCAGTCCGCCTAACTATCTCTCTTTTGATAACTTGTTCTTCAAGAATCCTTGTAATTTCACGTGTTGTGGAATCTCCACATCCGACGAGGCGAGGTCTACTATGACCTTGACAAGAGGCTGCAAAGGGGAGGCCCCCNTCTCTTCTTTGCAAAACCAATCCCCAATTCTCTAATTTGGCTAAAACATTCATTGCTTCACCACAAACTCTTGCAGCAGCCGACTTATTGGTACCTTCGCCACCTGCTGAAATTGTATCGTCTCGATGGGCAGTAGAGTCTACTTCATCNAAAGAAACAGCGAACCCGCTAACAGGAGACGCGCCCGAGCCCGCCCCTATACTTCTACTATCAATTATGATTGGTTTTGTTCCTGCNTCGGACGATGCTATCGCCGCTCGAAGTGCCGCNGGACCGCTGCCGATAATTACAACATCCCAAGATTCCATGTTCTCTCGGACTCTTCGAAAAGATTCCTTCTCAAGAAGATGACGCAGTGAGAGGTTTCTTATTATTTATTATTCGGATACCGAAAGAGCCAATTTTCTAACTGCTTCTGCAGCATCAGTCATCCTAACTCCGGCNCTCTCAGGGTGCAAACTAGATGTAAGAGTTGTATGCACAATTGTGGATGAAAGAGTGATTCCGTCTTCACCATTTATTGTCACTTGTACTGGGTGTGGACCTGATACAGTGCTAGGCCATGCGACACCTATCCACAACACCAATGCTGCATCTAATAATCCGTCAAGAGTAACTATTTGTTTGGTCTCTGTCTTCCTACAGGGAACTCTTAGTGTCTGTACTTCTGGCTCTCCATGAGCTGTCACAATCTCAACCTCTATTGTCATGTCTAATTCGCTACCATTATGGACCATTACAAAAAGATCTGATTGGCCGTCTGAGGACCTTGGAGGCAGATCTAAATCCATTCTCCAATTGTTTTCACTTAATTTTAATTCCCCGTTTTTTGATGCGTCGTGTAACCTATCTATCAACCTGAATAGGCCTGGTTGCCATGCTCTAGTATGTGCTAATAGACCTTGGATAGTGTTGATGTTGATCTTAATTTCGGAGTCTGTTAAAAAATCCATAGCAGAAATTTTGTAAACTTCTTTAATTGAATACATCATTTCTTCATTCGATAATAGCCCTCTAGCATTCAGATGTAATGCCGCTAACATATGCTCTAAAGCAGCTGCTGGTTCATGACCGTCTCTTACTTTAGTTACCAGTTCAGTAGACCAATCGTCCCAACTTCCTGCTGTTTCGGGGTCTAAGTGTGCAACTAATACTTCTGTCAGTACTCTTTCCAATATACTATCATGCAAAGTGGGGGCATGCAATGAAAGAAGTGGGAAACGTCTGGAGCGCATAGGTATGGAGCCTTCTAAATAAAATGTATTCAACCAACAAATGAAACCCAAAATGACTGCAAGGCTGATTAAGATTTGACCTAGAATATAACCAGTTTCAAGTTCCCAAACTGCAAATAAGGACAGAGCGGCCAATAATGATGAAAACATCCTGACTCTTTCTCTAAGTACTCTCTCATGAAGCGTATTAAGAATTCTTTCGACACCTGGATAGGCTTCCTTAGATTTGAAGCCCCCGATTCTTAATTGTAGACGGTGTCTTGCAGACATTCTGGCAAACACAGATGATATATTTGGAGGTATTAGAAGTAAAAAATTTATTGAAAATATTGCTATGGCTAATTCCAGAGAGGAATATACCCAATTAGTTAGAATTACTCCCGCAGAAGTGGGAGCTGCTATCGAAAACCAAAATCGGATTGAGGGAGTGTATCTGATTGTTGTAACAAAGGTCCAAAATCTTCGCTGTGAATCAATCCTTTCAATCCTTTTTGAAAACGCTTTATCCTCTCGTGAAGACGTTTCCGCATAAGGAGTCGGTAACATCTCTTTAGAAGGAGGCACGACTCTACGAGGAGGACAATAACCTTGATGCCATCGGAAGAATATATGAATAATATACGGTTTTGCCGACCATCACATTTCTTGAGTCATGTGCTCTCGCACAGACGGGCGATTAGTGTAGTCTGGATATCACCTTGGCCTCCTAAGCCGAGAACCCGGGTTCAAATCCTGGATCGCCCGCCATTAAGAAAAAGCTAGTCCATGACTTCTTCCAGCCTTTGCAACACGGTGGAGGAATTGTTCTAATGGTATCCGGGCGTGCATAGAATTATTCAGATTTTTATCACAATCAGCGAGAGCATCGAGTATTTCGCACCTCAATTCATCAGTGATAGAAATTCTCCTACCGACGACCACTTCATGAATTTGTGAAATTACGTCCTCGGAATCTAATCCGTGTTCATTCATTAATTTATCAACTTCAGCGATGGCCCCGCCAAGTATCTTTTTATTTCGCCCATTTATTTTTTCCCATTTCCACTCTACTACTTTTCCTCGTAAAGCAAGTTCAAGAAGATGCCTGCCTGCTTGCAAAGTTGTTGCTTGTACCAATTTATGTACAGCGGATCTGTCGGAAGCTAAGCCTCTAGATTCAAGCATTTCTAATGTGAATATTGATTTACGAAGATTTCCTTCGCACACATACACAATATCTCCAATTACTCCTTCGTTTTTATCTACTTTTTCTTTGTCACATATAGAATTTAAAGTTGAAACTAATTGTTCTTTGGATGTAGAAGGTATTCTTATCATTTGGGTCCTAGATCTTAATGCATCGATAATTCTGCTAGGAGCTCTTGCAACTAAAATAAATCTAGAAGCGTTTCCTACGGTTTCCATCATACGACGAAGATATGCTTGACGGATATGCCCTAAATGGTCTGCATCTTCCAGAACAATTACTCTACTAACTGGAATTTGTCCATCACCAATTTCAATTTCTCTTCCTGCGGGAGGAATATCTGATGTTTTGGCCTGCATAATTCCTCTATCAAAAGCATCCAAAGACATGCGTCCAGCTAACGTATCCGAAGAATTTATCCCTCCTGGTCTCAAGAAATTTTCAAACTTAGCCATGGCGCCACTGGTTTTTGCAAGATCTCTACATTGGAGAATGTGAGTTGTAGATTCCCAGCTTGGGCCGAGCATTTGTCTGGCGACTAATTTCCAAGAAGCAGTTTTACCGACTCCTGCAGGACCAGTGATTAGTAAATTAGGAGGATTTGGAGATAAACTAGCGGATATCAATGCTTGACGTAAATTTAGAGGTATAGACAGTTCCTCGAAAGTTCGGGGAGAATGCTTTCTAAGCCAACTCGCCATATGATAGCGTCAAAGTGAAGGGTCTTGAACTGAACGATTTCTATTCTGCCTTCAAAACCTTGTGACGACCGCCTTTACGAGGCTTGACGAAAATTCTGTAACCACACGATCTGCAAGATTTGCCTGTTGAGCCTGCTTCGGACCATGCTAAATGGCCACATCGAAGACATTTGTAACGGATTTCTAAGGGGTCCATGGTAGATTCACAATGATTGCATCTAGGTAAGTCGGTTTCACTCCACGGTCTTCTGTCAGTACGGTTGCACTGACGGCATTTGTGAAGAATTAGTTTCTCAGCGCTCTTTGCCATTAAACCCGCCGACCAGCGCCCCCTTCTTGAATATGTGGTTGAATTATTGAGCCCTACGTGCCCTAAAACAGATATCAACAAAGTTCTCAAATATCTTAGCTCCATACTCGGAGTCATTCACTTCGGGGTGAAATTGAAGTCCGAAACGGTCACTTGCATCGTTCTCCATGGCTTGAACTGCACAATTATCACTTATCGCTGTGATTCTGAAACCTTCGGGTATGTCTATGACCTCGTCATTGTGGCTCTCCCATACACCTTGTTTCTCTGGAGTGCCTATGAATAATTGGCCTCCTCCATCAATTAATTCTATTGACGCAGCTCCAAATTCAGGATTAGGAGCCTCCTGAGATTTACCACCATAGTACCCCGCCATAAATTGATGCCCAGCACATATTCCCAGAATTGGGACTTCAAGAGTCAAATACTCGGAACAATTCCCTAATTCGCCAGTTAGTCCAACTCTAGCCGCTCCTCCTGAAAGAATCAAACCGTCAACCTTTCTTAATTCTGAAAGAGGTGTTTTATTAGAAAGAATTTGGGTGTCTACTCCTAGATATCGCAACATCCGCCATTCTCTGTGAGTCCATTGTCCGCCGTTATCAATGACATCGATGATTAATTTCTCCTCAGTCATAGTATATCGAAGGGCAAGAGGGTCATGAATTATCCCCTGAAGTGGCTTCAAAATTGCAACCTTGGGTTGGGTGCGTTTGAAATACACTACCTTTGTCGTGATGCTACTGCCCCGATGGTGTAGTGGCCTATCATGCAGCCCTGTCGAGGCTGCGACC
>PCAW01000008.1:0-21541 GCA_002730775.1 Methanobacteriota archaeon
AAATTGTTTGTGAAGAATATGAAACTAAATCTAGAAGTTATACTACATTTTGGAAGCATCTAAAATTTCTAGAAAATCAGGGTTTAATTGAAACAAGAAACGACAAATCAAATGTTGGAAGAGGTAGGACTCAATATATTACAATGAACAATGTAGCACCTGCGAATTTAGCAGAAAGAATCGAGAAAGAATTGCAAAGATGATTATTCAGTTTGAAATCGTCTTCCGAACCGCTCTTATAGGAGTCGTATGTCGGCAAGTCGTCTAAGGTGAGTAAAATGGCAGGTGAGCAATCTTTCAAGGCTGTAATCAACGATACTAGACCGAGCGCCAAAGGTCGTTCATTCTCGGTAGAAATTACAGGGTCTAACTTCAATCACTTCTTAGGGAAGAAAATCGGAGATTCTGTTGAAGGCATGTTTGTGGGAGATGCTGATCAATCATTGAATGGATATAAACTACAAATCACAGGTGGATCTGATAAAACAGGTCGTCCTATGCGTTCTGAACTAGAAGGTGGAAATGTGAAATCAGTTCTTATTACTGCTGGAACTGGTTACAAAGGCAAGCGCTATGTTAAGAAAAATTCTAAAATTTATCGTTACAAATATGATGGATTGCGTCGACGTAGAAATCTAAGAGGGAACACCATTAGTACAGATACTCGGCAACTTAATCTTAAGGTTCTAGAATATGGTAAGAAATCTCTAGGTTCTATCCTTGGCGATGAAGAGGAGTGAATCGTAGGGGATGATGCTTCTGGCTGAAAGTAAAAGGCAGCCAGAGGTAAATATCGGTATGGTCGGACATGTCGACCATGGTAAGACTACTTTGACAAAAGCTCTCTCTGGAACTTGGACAGATACTCATTCTGAAGAAAGAAAGAGAGGCATAAGCATTAAACTTGGATATGCTGATACTACATTTTATTGTACTGAAGATGGAGATTATTATGCTAAAGGTAAACATCCCGAAGGGAAAAAAGATTCAAAAAAAGAATTATTGAGAGTCGTTTCTTTTGTTGATGCACCTGGTCACGAAACTCTGATGGCCGTGATGATATCAGGTGCATCGATAATGGATGGGGCATTATTGTTAATTTCAGCAACTGAAAAATGCCCTCAACCTCAGACAAGAGAACATTTAGCTGCATTGCAGATTGCTGGAATTAAAAATATAGTCATTGTGCAGAATAAAATTGATATAGTTTCTGAAGAAAGGGCAATAGAATCCTTTAATGAAATAAAACAATTTGTAAAAGGAACATTAGCAGAAAATGCTCCGATAATACCTATTTCTGCGCACCATGATGTCAACCTTGATGTTTTAATCCAAGCAATCGAACATACAATTCCCACTCCTGATAGAACAAAAGAAGATGTAGGATTAATGTATGTAGCAAGATCATTTGATACAAATCGACCGGGGGCTCGCCCAAATAATCTTTCAGGAGGAATAATTGGTGGTAGTATCGTAGAAGGATCTT
The DNA here is from genome assembly GCA_002730775.1 of Methanobacteriota archaeon. GTDB lineage: Archaea > Thermoplasmatota > Poseidoniia > Poseidoniales > Thalassarchaeaceae > MGIIb-O2. Next base: position 1,487 of record PCAW01000008.1, read on the forward strand.
TTTCAGTTGGTGATAAAATTACAATTGCACCCGGAAGAAGAATCAAAGTAGGAAATAAAACTCGCTGGGAACCCTTAGAAACATATATCGAGAGCATTAAGGGAGGGGGAACGAATCTAGAAACTGCTCATGCAGGAGGATTATGTGGGATTGCAACTCCATTAGATCCTGTTACTACTAAGGCAGATGAGTTATCTGGACAAGTTATGGCCAAACAAGGAGAATTACCACCTATTTGGGAGACTCTAGAACTGGATTTAGAACTACTAGAAAAAATGGTTGCTGGAGGAGAAGGAGATTCAGATACTGTTAGACCTTTATCTATGAATGAAATGTTAATGATTAATTCTGCTACTGCTACTTCGGTTGGTACAGTTACAAAAAAAGGTAAAGTTTCGAAAATTTCTCTTAGACTACCAATTTGTGCTAAAGTTGGTAGTAGAATCACACTATCAAGAAGAGTTGGTTCCAGATGGCGTCTGATAGGCCATGGGACAATTGTGGGGTGAATCAACTTGGAATGCGTCCTAATAGACGCTTGCGGATGGGCAGCATTAGTTGATGCTGAACTAAACATAGATATTGCAATGAGTAAAGTTGTAGGGAAACCAAAATATCTATTATTGGAAAAAGTCAAACAGGAGTTATTATCATTATCAAAACAAAGAAGAGGACTTTTGTTGGATCTATTAGATAAGAAGTCAGAATCAGTCAAGGCACCTGAAGGATTAAGACATACTGACCAAATGTTACTAGAATTATCTAGAGAGAATAGATGGCCAGTTCTAACAGTAGATAGGAAATTGAAAGAGAGATTAATTAATACAGGTGGTTCATACATAGAAGTAACTTCAAAAAATGTATTGAAGTTTATACAGAATTAAGGTAGAGTAAACAATCTGTCATCACCATGGCCATCTAGTAAGCCAATTCTAACAGCAGCATCTATCCATGCATGAGCATAATTAATGGCACCGAAAGCACGGACTAAATCTCCATTATTCATGAAGTAAAGTGCATCTTTTTGGTAGTCATCACACATCTTAAGCATCTCTTCAAGCCTTTTTTCATCTTCAATATTGTTTGTAATTGGGGTGGCTTTTAATCTTGCTTCGGTAGTTAAATCAAGATACTTCTGAACTTTTTCTTTAGATACGATACTTCCATTGTCAGACATAATTACTCCTCAAAATTCATTTGCGGCAGCTTCGCTTAATTTGAATAATCGAGTCCTACCTTGCTTTCTAACCGACAACATTCCTGATTTGTGAAGGCTGTTGTATAATTGAGATAGGCGAGGCCGTCCGACTTCTAATCTAGCCTGTAATTCATCGTCAGAGGGAGATATTTCTCTTAATGTTGCAACTTCCAATATCATTCTCTCAGCATCAGAAAGAGAATAAAATCTATCAACATCCAATATCTTATCTTGTTCCCAGATTGGAGAAAATCTTGATTTTTTTGAAGGAGTTACATTGGTAATTATTACCTTACTTTCTTCTCGATATATTGGATTTGATTCAATTAACTTAACAGGATTATCAAACTCAGGTTCTTGTGAAATCGGCACTTCAATTTCAGTATCTTCGAATATAGGTTCCTCGACAAAAGATTTTTCTATTTCTGGAGATTCATCGTAAGGTTGAGGCGGATTTGAGATTGTCTTTGGAACTGTAGATTTGTAAGAGGGACCGACCGTCCATTCTGCACCTTCATCACTATCTATATGCTCATAATCAGTCGGCAGAATGTTTCTGTCAACTTTTGCTTCAGTAACGATTGGTACATCTGTGCCGCCATCATTATTAATTCTGAAATTCTCATTACTAACATAATTATCTAGAGTTGATTGTGATGGTTTAGTATCGGCATAAGTAATTGGAACATCAGATATAGGGCTTGATTCTATACTTGAAGTTGTTTTTTTTGCTCTATTAAGTAAGAAACTAAATTTACCATTTTTCGTTCTAGGCGCAGGTCGCGGTGATCTTTCTGGAGGTTCAGTACCGGGAGAGATAAACAATCCTTTCTCATTTTCTAATTCGTCATTTTGAAAATTAATTTCTTCTGATGGAGGTGGTAAGTTAGCCACTTGGTTATCTTCCTGAATAAAGTCTTCACCATCAACTAAATTCTCCTCTATTTCGGGAAAGTTATCATCCCACAATGAATGCTCTTCATTACTTGATTCATTATTATCTGATAAGGGGAGAGTTTCTTCATCATAATAATCCGATAAGTCTGATGGTTCTTCATCGATAAAATCATCTTCAACATCATACCCCCTATTTTCTGGAATATAAGTTTCGGATTCAGAGAAATAATTGTCTGTATATTCCTTATCCTCAACATAGTTTCTTTCAGGCACTATAGGTTTCTTATTATCCTGGGAGGACATCAGACTTTCCAATGTCCCTTGGTATCCAAGATCTCTTTTTTCATCTACTAAACACTTCAAAATTCTTATTACATCCCTTGGATTACCTCCAGTACGCTGAAATATTGAGTTGAGAATCGTTGAATTAATTATCCATTTCTCTCTTGACTTAAGTCGCATTCTATTATTAACCATATCTTGAATATCAGACTTTGTGAAATTCTCTAGCCTATCCGGTTCATCAAAAAGGTTTCTTAATTCATCATCGAGTTCTAATAATTGCGATTCAGTCAGGCTTACAATTACCATAGCCCTAAGTCTAGAAAGGATTGGACAAATCCTAGACAAGAAGGAATTTATTTCTATTACTTGAGGGGGATAATCTAATGCAATAATTGGTAAAGGCCCTTTCTCTTCATCAAATAATGAAATTAACTTTTGAGATAATTGATTCATTGTTGTGATAGATTGAAATGATGTGAAATGAGTTAATATCTCATGTAGAACTGACTTTTCTTGATCGTTTTCCTCCGATAGAAACTGCCCAATATATTTCTTTGGAGTTTGGGATGATATCGCATTAATCATTGAAGTTCTACCTGATCCGGATTCCCCAACTAATAAGATCATTCTAGGTGAACCGGAATGGATATGTTCTCTCCATCTGCGTAGCATTTCTTTACGTCCAACTAAATCTTGAGCTCTTGATGGTTCAATAGGTCGGTTATCAAAAGGATTCCCACGTACTGCTGGGAAGTCAATCAAACTGACTCCACTGTCGTACATATCTATCGGTAAGTGTACTAGTTCATAATATTCACGCTTAATTACGCATTAAATTCACGATATTAACGCTTTAATTGGAAAACTAAATAAAAAAACTGTAAAAAAATGATTAAAAGTATCTTTTAGAAATATTATTAACGTATTATTAACGCTTTTTTAATGCGTTAACGAAGCGTTAACACGGAAATTAACGCTTTAATAAGTCAATTGCCAAGAATAAAATCTAATTTTCAGAGTCTAAATTCTAAAATAAACAAGTAGATTTAAGATTATTCAACAATAGTATCCAACTTAGATATTAAGTATATTCAAGCATTTTAAAGCAAAGAGATTACAAACGATATGTCCTGGCAAAGAATGGTGGAGACATGCCAGTAGATAACAGTCGATTGAAAGGATTTTACAAACTATCAGTACCTGAGAGGAGAGAGAAACTCGCACAACTTGCAGGGCTAACTCCTGAACAAGTAAATGCTTGGGCAGACTCAGAACTATCAGAAGATGCTGCGGATCGGATGATAGAGAATGTTGTTGGCAGATATTCATTGCCAATTGGAGTAGCTACTAATTTCATTATTGACGGCGAACATTATCTGATACCTTTTGTAGTTGAAGAAGCAAGTGTTGTAGCGGCTGCATCCAATATGGCAAAGAGGTGTCAATCAAAAGGAGGATTTACATCTAACAACACAGACCCTATCATGATAGGCCAAATTCAAATCGTTAATTGCGAAGACCCTGAAGCCTCCAAAAAATCTATTCTCTCTGCCAAAGATGAGTTGATCCAGTTGTGCAATGACGTAGACCCTATCTTAGTTAAATTTGGAGGAGGATGCAAAGATGTGGAAGTTCGAATTATCGAAACTATGTCTGGCCCTATGGTCATTGCCCACATATTAGTAGATTGTAGAGATGCAATGGGAGCTAATGCAGTAAACACAATGGCAGAAACTATCGCACCCAGAATAGAAGCATTGTCAGGAGGCACTGTCATTCTAAGGATTATCAGTAATCTCGCAATTCATAGACTAGCTAGAGTTAGTGCTACATTCACTCCCGAAGAGATGTCAGATAGTGGGGATGCGAAACAAGGTTCAGAAGTAATAGATGGAGTAATACAAGCATACCATTTTGCAGCAGCAGATCCTTTCAGAGCTACTACACACAACAAAGGAATAATGAATGCAATTTCACCTATAGCAATAGCTTGCGGGCAAGATTGGAGAGCTATTGAATCCGGCGCACACTCTTATTGCGCACATGAAAAACAGTATACTTCAATGACACATTGGGAAAAGGATGCAGATGGAAACCTAGTTGGAAGTATAGAATGCCCTATGGCTGTAGGATTGGTTGGCGGAGCAGTAAGGATACATCCTGGCGCTCAAACCAACGTTGCACTGCTAGGAATAAATAGTGCTGATGATTTAGCTAAAGTAATGGCTGCTGCAGGTATGGCTCAAAATTTGGGTGCGTTAAGAGCATTGGCCACTGTTGGAATACAAGCAGGACATATGAAATTACATTTGAAAAATATGATTAGTTCTGCAGGAGCAAAAGACGAAGAAATTGATCAAGTAGCTGCTATCGTCAAAGAAAGTGGTGAGAGAATAACAATGGCAACTGTAGAGGCTGCTCTAAATACAATTAGAAATGGATAAATTATTCATCGGAATTATTTATTTCGTCTTCACCAGTGAACTCAGTAATTGACATCTGTTCATCCGGAGCCAGAGAAGCAGCTAATTGTGCACTAGTGAGACCGGCCTTAGCTGCTTCTGAACGGAACCATGTGCGAACAGCACGATAATCAACTTCAGGACAACCGAAATACTCTGCGAATCTCCTAGTTGTAGTGAGGCGCCTAGTCAAACCATCTCTACGTCTATCAATAAGGCCTAAGTTTGCTAGATCTCTGACATGATCATAGGCTCTTTGACCTAACATTTCTACTAATTGAGACTGAGCCATGGGCTGATGATATGCTATTAATGCAGCCGCTGGAAGGAGTCTTTGAGGAGTATCAGGACGGAATGATTCTGGTAAGAAGGGAGAAAGGTTTGGACGGACTTCGAAAATCCATCTCCCAGAAACTTCCGTCAATTGCAGTGCAGAATCTTGCCTTCTTTTTATCCTAGATTGTAATTCGTTTAGAGATGACTTAACCTCATCAATAGATTTATCGACTGTTTTAGAAAGCTCTTCAGTAGACATTGAGCGACCAGATGTGAACATTATTGCTTCGAGGATTACTGAAAGACTTGCTTCATTCATTGGAAATAATCCCTCCGGAGAGTTTGGATCTAGGATTTATTCTATTTGTTAAAGTTGAAAAATCATCATCATCTAAATGAAGATTCTTCAGAGATATATTCCCATCACTATCTTGTGAAACCTCGGCATAACCTCTATGTGTAAGAAACAAAGATGAAATTAAAGCTGTGACTTGGGCCTCTGACTCGGCTTCCTCTAAACCAATCCCTGACTTCAAAGAATTTTCTTTGAGAATATTAACTATATCTCTAAGATCTGTTGATTCATTATTAGAAATCGTACGACTACGTAATGCATTCCAAGTTCTTTCAAGATCACCCTCAAGATTTTCAACATGTAAGCTACCTCCAAACCTAGCCCTTGCTTTCTCATTAGCTTCACGGCGTTCTTTCGCAATTTGTTCTCTCATTCTTTGCTCTTCGGAAAGTCTTCCTGCTGCTTGAAGACCCATTAGAAGTTCTCCTAAAGTAACTGGCCTTCCTTCTTCACGATGAATTCTCCCTTCGAACATGCTAGGTAGCACTTCATCGGCGGCGCCTGTAAGTACTCCTACTGAGAAATTATAATCCTCATCTGAAAAATCACTTTCCCATGTATCCTCGAAATCCCAAGTATCTTCAATTTCTTCTTCAAGGAGGGACCTCTCCTGCCTCTCAATCAACGTGCTTGCCTGACCTCGAAGTATTGACCACGCCATACGAACTAAACGTCCACAAGTAGGTAAATCGATATTTTCTGATTCATTAATTCTATTAGAAAATAATTCTAAGAATACTGATAAATCTACATCCCATGGATCTAAATCACTATTATGAAATAGTTGGAAAACTAATGCTACTGAACGATCGAAGGGGTCTATCAAAAATTGATGTTCAGCTTCTTCTACTTTCGATAATTCGACTAATCTGTCTAGGTACCTGTTTGTATCCAGATCAGTATCTCCTCCAAGCAATCGAGATACTATATCATCTCTCATTGAAGAACCATCGAAAACAGACAACAAAACACCTCACTCAACTTCTACTTCTGATGATTCAACCTCTTCTGTATCTTCACCTAAACTCTCATCAGTGATGGCTTTTTGAACGATATTTGCTTCAGCAATATCTTCGCTCCAGTCTTCTGTCCTTTCTCTTAATGCTTCTAGATTCTTATTTTCAATATCGGGTAATGGAGATTCAGAGTGTTCTGATTCATCTTCTAACTCCACACCCGCTCTTCCGGCAAGTCCTCCAAGTGATTTGGGGGTGCCAAGCGGCTCAGGCACTCTAGGCATTTGATTTGGATCTGGCAGGACTAATTCTGAGCGCTCTTCATCAGATTGTTTTCTAGCTGCTTCTTCTTTTTCTATATCTTCACTCATTTGTAATGCTGCTGCACGATCGAAATCTGTGATTCTACGGCTACAACCGTCTCCCGCATGAGTAATGCCAATATGGTGATTTGCCAAATTTAAACTAACTTTCCTTAGTGTCACCATAATGAACTGAGCTCTTTGTGAACGCATTAAACAAAGTGAAGCAATTAACTCTGAATTAAACGGGTCTAAGTTTTGGTCTACTTCATCGAAATAATAGAATGGACTGGGTTCATAATCTTGGATGGCAAATATCAAAGCAAGAGCGGCCATAGATTTCTCTCCTCCTGAAAGAAGGTTCCTTCTAGTTTTACTATTCTTACCTGGAGGGACGCAATCCATCTCTAAACCACCTTCAAAGGGATTTTTTCTATTTTCTAGCCTTAAACTACCAATCCCCCCAGGTTGCAAACTCTGGTATACTCTGCTGAAATTTTTATTCACATGGTCGAATACTAATAACAACCTCTTCTTCCTCTCGGATTCAAGTCTTTCTGCGATTCCAACAAGATCATTTCGACGCTGTCTAAGAATTTTACCGTCCTCTACAAGGCCTGCTATACGTTCAACTGCAATATCATATTGTTCAATTGCTAACATATTCACATCCCCAAGATAACCGAGGCGTCTTTCAAGTCCCTGCACTACTTTTTCCGCCTCGGCTACAGTGGGTAATTGGGTATCTATTGATGGAATTTCAATATTCTCAGCTGCTAATTCGGCAACAATTTCATTTACCGCAGCTCTTTTTTGATTGATCTGAATATTCAAATCCTCAATTCTAGAATTAAAGGTTTGGCGGTTTTGTGAACGAGTTTCAAGAGAGGCTCTCAAACTGGCTCTTTCCTCCACAATAGTTTCTCTTCTTTGGGTCAGAATTTGTTGTTCTTCATTGAATTGTGAGGCTTGACCCTTTAGGTCAATCAGTAATTTTCTAGAATTCTGAATTGATTCTTCTAGTTTGATAACTTCTTCTTCTGCTTCATTGATTGATTTCTTTTTGGAACTTATTTGCCTTTCTAAATCAGAAATTCTATCTGAAAGAATCTTCAATCTCTCATTAGTACTAATTATAGATGATTCTGATTGCAATTTAGTTCTCTCTGCTTCAGTCCTAGTTTTTTCTGCATTACGGAGTATCTGGGAGAGATGGTCCGGAGTATGATTCTGTAATGCTTCTGCTGCATTAACTCGAGATTCTAGAGCTTGTAGGTGAGTCTCATTAGCCTTATCGGCATGAGATTTAGCTGAATTGAATAAACCCTCAACATCTGAAAGTTCTTTTCTTGCGGTTAATACTTTGTTTCCAATTTCGTCCACATCTTTCTGGGCCCTGGAAAGATCTGATTTCCATTCTCTTAATTTTACAGATTGGTCACTATCATCTAATCCATGAATTTGGTCTCTTAAATCTTGTTGGTTAGATCTCAGTTCTCTTAATGCTGCTTCGACCGTTGAATAAATCAGATTTGCTTCTTCCAAAGACCTTTCTAATTTTTCAGTACCTAGTTGTCCGGGATTACCTCCGCCGAAACTGGGTCTCGAGGAGCCTACTGGAGACCCTCCTGTCATTGCTCCTGAACCTTCTATAATATCTCCCTTCAAGGTGACCATTCTTGCACCACCCATATTTTTCCTAGCTATATCCATCGATTGAACAATCAAGGTATTTCTGGAAGCATATCTTACAGCGACATCTATCTCTGAATCATAATCAAGTAAGTCATGGGCGAAACCTAGGACTCCGGGATTCCTAGAGACTATCAGTGTACGACCTTGAGGTCTTGAAATACTTAATTTGTTTAATGGGAGGAAAGTTGCACGTCCACCACCATTCATTCTTAACCATTTAATACAATCTGCCGCTACTTCATCATTGGTTACAACTATACTTCTAAGACCATTTCCTAATGCTATAGCCAATGCCTCTTCATGAATAGTATCTTTAGGTGAGCATAACTCACCTAATGTACCAAGAATTCCTTTGATCTCTCCGCTCTGTCTTAATTTCGAAAGGGCGGCTATTGTGATAGCTGAGCCTGGCCTGTTAGCTTTTGCTTCTTGTCGTGCTCTAGCTTTAGCCAAATCGACTTCAGCATCTCTGGCTCTAATCTCAGCCCTGTCTCTATCTTCTCTTAAGCCAATTTCTTGTTTGGTTAATCTTCGTAACTCATTAGCCAAATGTGTTCGATCAACTGCCTCTCCGCCATTTTGGATATCTTCTCCCAATAACTCTAAATCATCCCTAGTTAGGGTCGCTTGTTCGTATTCTTCTTCTAAATCTGCTAATTTCTCAGATGAAATTTGAGCATTTTGTTCTGCCCTGTCTGATTCTAATTTAGCAGTAGAATATTCTTGATGAGTTTGAGTTACTAGTTCAGTAGCCTGACCCAGAGCACGATTCAAATCTCGCCCAAGACGATCTCCCGATTGGATGGCTTCCCTAGCTTGATTTTCATCGAGTGCAGCCCTAGCTAAATCTTCTTGCGAATTAGATAAATTAATTTGTGCATTCTCAAGTTCTTGGTGTGCACTATCATAAGAATCTTTGACTCGATGATGATCTTCGCGGATTATTTCAATCTCATTATTAGTAGATTCAATGATTTTAGATTGATCCCCTATCCTATCGGAGTTGGTTTCAACATCGATTTCATGCTTACGAATTGTTTCAAATAATTCTTTAGCATCGCCACTCATAATTTCATCTAAATCGTCACCTATTTGGACAAGTTCTTCATCATATTTTCCTAACTCAGTATTTCCATCTCTAATTTGGTTTGTCAAATCATCAACTTGTTTACTATAATTCGAACGTTCATCACCGAGAAGTCGGACATCATCTAATCGATTTCTATGCCTTGATTGTTTTAAAATGATTTTATTTGAATCTAATTCTTCTTTTAGATCTTTAAACTTCAATGCTTGCTGCCTTTCTTTTTCAAGTCCTTTTAGGCGTTTTTTCTGTTCATCTTCAAAAAGATCAATGGTCTCAATATTATTTTCCACGACTTTTCTTTGATTATTAGCGCGACGAATCTCATCATCATATGCAGTAACTCCTGCGACCTCTTCTAGAACACCTCTTCTTTTGTGAGGAGTCATTGTCGCTAAAGTAGTGACATCTCCTTGTAATACGATATTATATCCGTCACCATGTAATCCTGCTTCTGCTAATATTCTTCTCATTTCAGTAGCGGAGGAGGGGTTCCCATTGACATAATATGAAGAAATAGTATCATTTTTTCTGTTTAAACGTACTGAACGAGTGAATGAAACTTCTTCTGTTTCAATTCTCAATCTACGCCTACCATCAAGCTCGGGTTCATTTCTAAAAACTAGTGTAGCAGACATGTTTCTGGCAGCCTTGCCTCGTCCACCACCATTGTAAATTAACTCAGAAACATTTGAAGCCCTTAGAGACTTAGTAGATTTAGGTCCAAGAACAAATTGTATGGCATCGCCACAATTAGACTTACCTGATCCATTTGGGCCAGTGATTGCAGTGAATCCCTCTTCGAAAGGAATTACTATTTCACCGCCGAAAGATTTGAAATTTTCCAGTTCAATTCTTACAAGATGCATCCCATCACCATATAATATCAGCAATTTATCGCCGACATCATTAATTGGCTGCTGCATTTTACTCTATGAACATTGAGGAGGACTCAGGCGCTATGACACGAAAAAATGAGTTCTTTTTCAAAGCCGGAAATCATTTCCAATAAGCGAAGATTCATGCATTACTATGCCATGGAAGTAACATGCAAGGAGGTGGCGATGATGAATTGATGCCAAATGTCGACATCGCAGTAATAGGTTCTGGAATAGCAGGTTTATTTTTAGCAAATCGTTGTGCTGAAAAAGGCTTGAATGTGGCTTTGATAACAAAAAAAAGTATTTCTACATCGAATACAAATTGGGCACAAGGAGGAATAGCAGGAGTACTAGACTCGAATGATGAAAAGGCGATAGAAGCTCATGTGCAAGATACGTTATCATCTGGCGCAGGATTGTGCGATGAGGAAGTGGTAAGATCAGTAGTCTTAGAAGCTGCTGAAAGAATTAGAGATCTAGAAAATCACGGAGTACGTTTTGATAAGAATCGAGATGGAGAATATGATAAAGTTAGAGAAGGCGGGCATTCTAATCGAAGAATTTTACATTCAAAAGATGCAACAGGAGCAGAAATTGAGAGAGCACTTTCTAAATCTGCATCTAACGAAATCGATGAAAATTTTAGGATATATGAAAATTGGATGGCTATAGATTTGATTCAAAGAGAATATGGCAACCCAAAAAAAGGTGTCGTAGGGATATGGTGTTTATCGCCATCTGGAACAGTACATACATTACCTGCAAAAGCAATAATTTTAGCCACAGGGGGTGTTGGTTATCTTCATTCATCTACAACTAATCCATCTATTGCAACTGGAGATGGAGTAGCAATGGCATTTCGCGCAGGTGCAGATATCAAAGATATTGAATTCATACAATTTCATCCCACGTCCTTGGCAAATGATGATTCGAAGCCGTTCTTGATTACTGAAGCCATGAGAGGAAAAGGAGCAGTTCTAATGATGAAAAATGATTATCAGAAATGGAAATTATCAAAAAATGAATCACCAGAAGAATTTTCATTTATGTGGAAATATTGTGATAAAGGATCTTTGGGGACAAGAGATATCGTAGCTAGAGCAATTGATTCAGAACTTAAAAAAACAGGGGATAGAAATGCTCTCTTAATAACGGAACATCTCAATAGAAACGAATTGGTCCAAGAGTTCCCGAATATAGATGAGAAATTATTATCATTTGGTATAAAATTAGGAATTGATCCAATACCAATCATTCCTGCTGCACACTATATGGTTGGAGGCATTGATGTCGATTGCTCAGGTAAAGTGAAAATAGGAGAAAGTACAATGCCGGGATTATATGCTATTGGAGAAGTTGCCAGAACAGGATTGCATGGGGCAAATCGCCTTGCATCAAATAGTCTACTTGAGGCAGTTGTTTATTCTGAAAGAGCAGCCAGGGATTTAATTGAAAAATCATCAAATCAAGAATTACAAGAATTACCTACTAACTTACCATTTTGGCGTGCTGAAAACTTGGAGATATTAGTTGAACATGCGCCTCTTCGCGCAGATTTACACACCTTAAGGACAACGATGACAATGGACGTAGGGATTTTAAAAAATAGTAAAAGGTTGAGAAGAGCCAAGAGAAGAGTAATACATTTAGAAGGCGAGGTAAAAAGGATCTGGGAATCATGTAAACCCACACAAGACTTAGTAGAATTGAGGAATCTAATTGAAGTTGCAAAACTCGTTGTAGATGCATCGATAGAAAGAAAGAACAATGTAGGACTTCACTATAATCAAGATTTAGAAAATTAATCTAAACTTGAAGATTTTTCGATTCCTTTTACTAAACCGTGTAAAATAGCGTTACAAGGAGTAGGGATTCCTTCTGCTTCTCCACGCATCACTACAGCCCCGCACAAAGAATCAATTTCTGTTTCCCTACCTGCCATAATATCTTGAAGCATAGAACACCTATTCTTTGGAGAAATAGATACCACTTCTCTTAGATAACTTTCCAATTCAATATCTCCTAAATCCACCCCACTTGCACGAGCCACAATAGCGGCTTCTCGCATTGCCTGCATAGCCTGTTGCCAAAGAGATTTGACCTCTAAAAGTGCACCATTCCGCACACCGGCAATCGAACAAACAGGATTTATTGCAACATTAATTAGAAGTTTTTTCCACAAAATTTGTTGAATATTATCTGATTTTGAAGCATTTAATTCCGCATCATTGAGCACTTGTAAAATAGAATCAGTATACTTATGACCTCTTTCACCTAGTGGTCCAAAAATAATTTCTCCTCTACCAACCCAATGCACTTCGCCTCCATTATTTCTCCAAGCCGCATGAGTAATTGAACCAACAATTACTCTACTCCTACCTACTTTATGAGCTAATAACTCGGCATTACCCAGACCATTTTGGATTGTTAAAACACAACCATTTTCACTTACTAATTCTGATGCAAGTTGAGATAATGAGTGAGTATCTACCGTTTTTCCGCAGATAATTGCAATATCACAGGTGTTGCGAATTTGTTCAGAAATTGGACCCGAATTGCTGTCGACAAGCAAGTATCTTTCACTGGGGACTACCTCGATACTTCCTTCGGGAGTATGCAAAATTAAACCTAATTCAGAAAGGTTAGTGGCAGTTTCCCCTCTAGATACACAAACGATATCAACATCTGTATCTGCCATTGCACCAAGAATGATACCACCAATTGAACCTACGCCGATAATGGCTATTCTCAATTTGAGCATCCTCCAATAGGGCACTTAGAAACAAAATTTAATACTAAACCATTAAGATCTTGTGAAATCCAGAATACTCTCCAAATCTCATTAATTTCATCATTAAGAGAAATATTAACTATTACACTGCCGTTAGTAGGAATCTGATTAGGGAATGAAACATTCAATGAATTATCACTTTGTAAGTTAGTAGAAATATCTACTGTTAGAGATAAGTTTTCAGATTCTTTTGAATGAATAGTAAAATTAGAAAACGGCAAACTAGAGTCATTTAATGGAGAATTATCAATATAAATTCCTAGCCCCTGCTTTAACATAAAACCTTTAGCCATATCATCAGCACAATTCACTAACCATCCTTCATCAGACACTAACAGGTTTTTGCCACTATTGTTCCTCTCATAAGACAATGGATAACCATGAATCAAGGTCAAGTTCTCTTCAGAATTTATATCAATTTTGGGATAATCATCATTGAACGGACATACTGGTGAAATATTATTTTCAGAATAGATAATTCCATCAAACATAATATCAAGACTGATTCCATAGTTAGGATTTAAAAAAATACTAGTAAATGAGTTATTCACAGGTAAATACCAATTCGTAGTATTACCATTGCTATGTCGAAACTCTAGTTCAGGAGCCATCTTGTAGCCATAAATTCCAGATTCGCCCATTGCTAAAGATTCCCAACCCCCTCTTTCTGCAATTAGACAAATTTCATGAGAACCTATTTCAGATAAATTTCCAGAATTTACTAAAGACCAGAATGGATTCGTTTTAATCGATAATATCCCAGTTTGATTGTTAACTACCTCTACAACATTACAAATTTTATCCTTACTTGAATCTTCTACTCTTTCCCAAATAGGACTTGGAGATGTAACATCACTATAGTAAATAGAAAGAATATGCTCAATTAAATCTCCCTCAGATTCTATGATGAATCTTAACTGTACAGGAGTTTTTCTTTCAGGATAGTTATCTTTTATAGAGAATCTAAATTCGCCTATATTATTTTGATTAATGTTTTCAAAATTACATTTCATTTCATCATCGAAACAATCAGAATCTATAATCCATCTATCGGATTCACCATCAATAAGAACCTTAAGATCGCCAGAAACTGACAAAAGCCCAGATGTCTTTAACTCAAGAGATTTTTCTACATTATCCCAAGAGTTACTTGAAAATTCTGAATCCCATTCTGATATATCCAAACCACTATCCCAATCCTCAATATCTTCTACCGGACTCAGCCCCGGAAAACCCAGTAAAATTATTACAACTGAAATAGTCATCAATAAATTCTTGGATTTTCTATCTAATTCTAAAGATTCATCGACTATTAATGCCACCGGAATATGTTCACTGCTAAACCTCCTCCAAGATGCTAACGAGGCTAGAATAAGCCAAGGCCAAAAGGTGGTTGAAAGAAATACTAAACACATTAAAGTTAATGTCATTAAGAAAATAGATGTTGTATTTGTGCTTTTATCCAAATTCTTAGAACCAACAATTGAATGTAAAATTCTATCTCCTGGGAAACCAGGGATTGGTAAAATCAGAATCCAGCCAATCATAGATAGACCAAAACCTGCTAAAGCAATAGGGTGAACCCATTGAAGTCTGATCGAAACATCGTCACCTAGGAGAAGATTAGATAACATCTCAACAATGAAGTTGGCTTGTAATATTAGAGGATCAGATACTGACTCAGGAGGACTCGCCGAAGTAATACTTAGTCCGATTATGGAAAGTATTGAGCCGAAAAGAACTAGCACAACTATTGAAGATAATTCAATTATGCCCAAAGACCTTCTATTTGGATAAGTGATAGTATCAACTCTTTTCTGACCAAAAACACCTACGATTCCAAATGGCCAAAAAGGCGAAATCAAAGGGAATGCTATGGGGACGAGATTCCCTACATCAACTCTGAAAAAGGAAGCGATATACTTTCTAATAAAATGAGCAGAGAGCATAGTCAAGAATATTGGCATACTAAAAAATGTCAATGATTCTAAAAATAAATCATAATTAAAAATTGTTGCACTATTTTCAAATTGCGAAATCCAATAGCAACCTGCTAGTGTTGTGAAAATAAACATTGTAATCCAAATCAATGATTGTTGCCAAAAAGGAACATTAACAGGATCCACCGGATAACGAATTATTGAGAGAATTGGAGGATTCCCCTCATCTAATAACCCTATCAAACTTAGTGACTTTAGATGGATATTAAGTTTATTGAGGCTAGTACTAATGTCTCCCCCATCTCGAGAATTTATTTCCCAAGAAAAATCACTCAATCCGGATTGATTACCTATAAGGAAATAGCGGCTACAAATTTCTTCAATAAGTTCTCTTTGCCCCCAAGTTTCAACATCGACAACTATTGATTTTACATTTGACATAGTCACACCTCCATCTCAATATACATTCAACATAGAGCATCCCCTATCAAACCGTGTGTATGTATCTGAAGAAAATAAAATAATAAAATCATTTATTCTTGAATCTCTTAAGACGGAAAGTTTCTTCTCTTTCCATCTCTTCAAGTCTAAGCTGGATAAATGATTGAGCCTCTTTCATCTCGGGAATTACAACGAACTCGAGAGCATTAACTCTTCTCTTAGTTGCTTCGATTTCTTCCAATAGTCTCTTCAATGTAGCTTCCATTTCGGCAGCCTTAACGATTTTAGAAATTAATATAGAGTAAGAATCTGCAGATTCATCNATNTAAGGGGAACCTCCAATAATNCCAGTAGGCCTAGTTTCNACGGTTGTTGTTANGTTAGTTCCATCGACTTTGGGTACAACTACNCCCATNATATTCCTTCTNGATACTGTCACCTCTGGNCCAGATGTNGCCGCTATGGCTGCACTCTTAACTGCTAAACCNCCTTCGATTGAAGATGCCAATGCAATAGATTTCAAAGCNTCTCTATACGTACCTACAAGTTCCTCTCTAGCTGCTATCATTTCAGCTAATAATGTTCGAAACTCAAAGAATAAGCCATCTCTCTTCATCTTAAGAAGATTATACCCACTAGAAGTCTGTTTGATTCTACGTTTCAGATTAATTAATTCTGACCGTGTAGGTTTGATGTCTAATGCCATCTTTCTCATCTCCTAATTATTCACAATTCAATTATTCTTTCTTATCAGTTGGATGATACTTATCAATCCATTTCTGNTCTAGACGTACGAGATATTTAGTATCNATATTTGAGAGTAGTTCCCAAGCATAATCAAGAGTACCTTCCGAAATTGAACGATCTTCATCACGGCTTTGTCTAAGGAATTTATTCTCGAAAATATCCGCGAATTTTAGTAACTGTAAGTCACGCTCATTCAATGCATCCTCACCAACAATTGCCACTAAGCCACGTAATTCTCTACCTTGTGCATATGCAGCATATAGTTGGTCAGAAACAGATTTATGATCTTCACGAGTTTTGCCATCGCCAATACCTGCATTCATTAATCTAGACAAAGATGGTAAAACGTTAATCGGAGGATAGATACCTTTCTGATGAAGTTCACGAGATATAACAATTTGTCCCTCGGTAATATATCCTGAAAGATCTGGGATTGGATGAGTGATATCGTCACCNGGCATNGTCAATATNGGGAATTGAGTGATTGAACCTTTTTTNCCTTTTACTAGACCTGCTCGCTCATATAGCATCGCTAAATCAGTATACATGTANCCGGGATAACCTCTTCGTCCNGGAACTTCTTCACGTGCAGCACCTATTTGACGTAATGATTCGCAATAGTTAGTCATGTCAGTGTAGATAACTAGTACGTGATAATCTTTCTCAAATGCTAGATATTCGGCTGCAGTAAGTGCTAATCTAGGAGTAATTAATCTCTCAACTGCCGGATCATCTGCAAGATTTACGAAAAGACAAGCATTCTCTAAAGCACCAGTTCTCTCCAAATCGTGAACGAAGAAATTATATTCTTCAGCCGTGATTCCCATAGCACAGAAAACTACAACGAAGTCATCATCGCTATCAACTAGCTTCGCTTGTCGAGCAATTTGTAATGCAATATCATTGTGAGGAAGACCCGATGCACTAAAAATTGGTAATTTCTGACCTCGAACTAATGAAGTACAAGCATCAATTGCGGAAATTCCAGTTTGGATAAATGTNTCCGGACTCTGGCGNGAATAAGGATTAATTGCNGCACCAATNATATCTGCCATTTCATCTGCAACAATAGCAGGGCCTCCATCTCTTGGNCGACCAGCACCATCTAGAATTCTTCCAATCATATCTGTACTTACAGGTAANTTGAATACATCTCCTAGAAATTTTATTCCTGTTTGCTTATCAATTGAAGCAGTNCCTTCGAAAACNTGTACAATGACTTGATCATCAGATGTATCAAGAACTTGTCCGTTCTTCAAGGTNCCATCGGTTAGTCGTAATTCTACGATTTCTCCAAANGCAACAGGTTCAGTTTTATTTAGGAACACAAGAGGCCCCTTTACATCAGTGATTGTTCTATATTCTTTTCCAGTCATTTATACCACCTCTAGTTATCCTCCATAGTATCGGCAATTTGCTTATTCATAGTCTCTAACATTTTGTCGATTTTTTCTTCATATCCTGATTCGAATCTTCCTCTCATAAGATCGGTTCGTGCAGGTACGTTAACTACATCCTCAAGTGCAGCACCACCAGCTAGTGCTTTCTTAGATTCTTCTTGGAATGAAAGTATAGCCTTAGCCATGGTGTATTGGAGTTTTAGGTCTGTGTAAGTATCTACATCATGGAATGCATTCTGTTGTAGGAAGAATTCCCTAATCATTCGAGCTACTTCTAGAGTTAGTTGTTGGTCAACTGGCAGAGCATCAGAACCTACTAACTGAACAATTTCTTGTAATTCTGCTTCAACCTGAAGTAGAGCACTGATTTCAGTTCTAATCTCAGGGAAATCAGTTTTGATATTGTCTCTGTACCATTGATCTAATGAAGGTGGATAAAGAGAATATGAGTTTAGCCAGTTGATAGCAGGGAAATGCCTTTGACGTGCAAGACCTGCATCAAGGCCCCAGAATACCTTAACGATACGTAGAGTACCTTGACTGACTGGTTCAGAAATATCTCCACCAGGCGGAGATACTGCACCAATTACAGAAACAGAACCATCTCCTCCTGCAAGAGTCTCAACACGGCCGGCTCTTTCATAAAATTCTGCAAGACGACTAGAAAGATATGCAGGATAACCTTCCTCTCCCGGCATTTCTTCTAAACGCGAAGAGATTTCTCTCATTGCTTCAGCCCATCGNCTAGTTGAATCNGCCATTAGAGCTACGTCATAACCCATATCTCTGAAATATTCGGCAATTGTNATACCAGTATATACAGAAGCCTCTCTAGCAGCAACTGGCATATTTGAAGTATTAGCAATCATAGTAGTTCTATTCATTAAAGCTTCACCGGTCTTNGGATCCATAAGATGAGGGAATTCATCAAGAACTTCTGTCATCTCATTACCACGTTCACCACATCCGATGTANACAACAATATCTGCATCTGACCATTTAGCTAGTTGCTGCTGTGTAACAGTCTTACCTGAACCAAATGGNCCGGGGATTCCTGCAGTTCCACCCTTGGCTAGTGGGAAAAGGAAATCGAGNATTCTTTGNCCGGTTTGCAAAGGTACCTCTGGAGCATGTTTCTTAGTAAAAGGGCGAGGAGTTCTGACTGGCCACTTTTGCATCATTTGAATCTCTGTTCCATCTTCTAAAGTACAAATATTTTGGGTAACATTAAATTTACCGGAATTAATACTCTTGATTATACCAGAAGTTCCTGGTGGAACCATGACTCTGTGTTCAATTGTTTTAGTTTCTTGAACAGTGCCGAGGACATCTCCTGAAGATACTGACTCACCTGCCTTAGCAGTTGCATTAAAATCCCATATCTTCTCTAAATCAAGACCATCTGCATCTACTCCTCTTTTGATGAAAACACCCATGGTTTTCTCAAGTTCAGGCAGAGGCCTTTGAATNCCATCATAGATTTTTGTCAATAGNCCTGGGCCTAGTTGAACAGACAAAGTTTGCCCTGTCCTAATGACTGGTTCACCTGGTCTGACTCCAGAGGTTTCCTCATATACCTGTATAACTGATTGTTCGCCGTGTAATTCAATGACTTCACCCATCAAACCTTCATCACCTACGCGTACAACTTCATACATTCTTGGCGAAATGCCTACGGCGGTTACAACTGGTCCAGAGATGCGATAAATCACTCCATTTTCTTCACTCATTTTTAATTCACTTCCTTTATTTTTGTCTAGGATTTACTTCCACAAATCGACTCCTAGTGCCGACTTGATGGACTCTCTGAGGGTATTATCCTCTTCGGTCCCAATGCCCAATACTGTGGGCGTGATGCTCTCGGAGAGTTGCACTCGCAATCTTTCCGGTAACCGTAATAAATCAGAGTTATCAATTACAACAACTCCTATTTCTTTTTCATTTAATAAAGATTTCATTGTTGAAATCAATTCATCTAAATTAGCAGGGTTATGTAATCTCAAAACACCTGCAAGTTGGAAACCAAGGGTGAAATCAAGGGAACCGACTACTGCTATTTCCATAATATCTACCTCAAAAATCCATATGCGCTTCTAGTACCTCTGATGTGAGGCCAATCGTCTTACCACGCACTAGAAGACGAAGATTCTGTATTTCGAGGACTTTACGCTCGATATAATAAATCACTGGGAAAACTGAAACAGGATTCAGATAAGAAAAACTTCTCAATAAATCATGTCTTTTATGATTCAGAAGCGTAGCAATTGGATCTAGAGAACCTAATGCATCAGATTTTTCAATTGCTTCATCAAATCCTATTTCATCAAATGCATTGCTACGTCTTA
>PCAW01000035.1:0-14260 GCA_002730775.1 Methanobacteriota archaeon
TTGACTTTTCTTTGGATGTTGGAATAGAGAGAATATATTTTGATATTTCAGATGCAGCGTCAAGTTTAGTTTCCAGTCTTCTTGCATTCATTAGTATAGGAATTCCTTTACCAGGTGGTGATCAGTCAGATATTGTTCTTTCCTCGCTTTCTGCACCATATTCAATCCTGATTAATAATAATGGACAAACGAATTGTCCTGATAGATACTCTCCAATAGAATTGTCCACTTTACCTTCTTCAGAAATATCTTGTGGAGTTGTTGCTGGATTTGGATATGTTCATTTTTCTCCTCAAGACACTAACGAAGATAGGGATGTTTGGGAAGTCGCTTATATCGAGGCCACTGTACATCCAAATGGAGTCTCTACAAGACTTCCCTCAGAAGTAAATTTGGTTATTAGAACCGATTCAACATTGTCTGAAGGTGCGGGTGGAGCTGGTGAAAATGCTCTTGATACAATTGAATACTATGCTGATAGAAAATCTGATTTACACATTCATTTCCATGAAAATAAAGCAGGTCAACCAACTTCTGATTCAGAACCAGGAGGTAACTCCACCGATACTTTAGGGTGGCTAAGAGGTATGCCCGCAGGTAGCTTATCCTCTGACGAAATCGATCGAGTTTTCACAATGCTTGGATCTAAATCCTCACCGGAATTGCCTGGCGGACAACCTGAAAAATTAGGTATGATTATTGCAATAAAGAATTTTTCAAGAGATACAACACAAAATGTCGATGATCCCACTCTTCCAATTAATCCCGCTTATCCTCCTAAGACCTTGGCTCTGATTCGTTCAGTTGAAAGCATTCAATCAATAGAATATGATTCATGGCATAAAAGAGGAGACATTGCTACAGATCATAGTAAACTTAGCCTCGAATTGAAAGATTTACCAACTTCAATAGTAGTATTTGGTTCATTTGAATTGGGCAGTACTGAATCATCCGATACGAGTCTCGACACAGGTGCTAACTTAGATTTCGCATCTAAGATACTAGATTCTGTAATTCTTAACTTGGTGAACTTATTCTTAGATGTAGGAGATATAATAAATTCAGTTCCAGGTGAAGCTATTTCAGTACTTACTGGTGATGTTGGTGGAGGGGGAATAAACTCATTTGCAGGTAGAGAAGTTAATTTATTGATGACAGATAATTTATTATCAACTAGAGTAAGCATGGATATTAGTTTACTTTCTCTACAAATTGGATCAAGTCCGCACCCCATTGCTCAAGATGACCATATTATAATTTCTAAGGATAGAGATTTAGATCAAGTGGTTGGAGAATTTGGAGTTAGAGAACCTATTGTCCCAGTAGCCTCAAGCATTAGATTTAGTGGTTTATCTGAATTCACATTTGGCGATGATAATGTTACGAATATTCAGTCCATAGGGATCAAAACTAATTCGGATGAATCATTTAGATTTTGTTTTATTGAACATGATAGAAATACTTTAGAAAATTTTTCATTCCAAAGTCTTTCTCTCTCTGATATACCAAATAATATTTCAATTGTATTAGATGATGAATCTTTGATTTATTCTGCCAATGAAGGAATAGAATTGATTTCCTATGTTGGTTTAGATGGTGACCAGAGACAGGCAGCAAACATTCACGATATGCCTGCAAATTTCATGTTCGAATTCGGTGAACAGACTAGTTTCATTGCAGAAACTCCAATTTCTACAGTTGAAGTTCAGATTAGTAATTCTTCGGACCCAGTCACCATGATTGGAGATCATTTCCTATTCCACCACGATTCTAATGATGAGACTTCTACTATTTCCACTCGATTGACTGGAATTCAAGAACTAGGTTGGGTACCTCCTGTAGAGGAGGGTGCTCTAGGTGAGGCAGGTCGTGGCACTGCATTCCTAAAGTCTGTAGGAGATAGGCCGATGAGTATTAATGTAGATAATGCGCCAACAGCGGATTCTTCTGGATTATCTGCACTAGCCTTGATTGAACCTTTGCCATCCTATCTTACTGTTGAAGTCCCAACTGGTGAATCTTCCAATTCTGATTTAGTATTGCCTGACTTTAATTCCACTCAGGGGCTCTCAGGAGTCGCCTTTTTCATAGGTGGTTTTTCTGACTTCGGTAGATCAATTAATTCGGTCTTAGCAGGTCTAACTAGCGATATCTCAACCGGTACTGAAGAGGTAGATGAATCATTTTCTTATGCTTTACAATTAGAATCAGATTCTGCATTTGATCTTACTTTAGAAGCAACATATGGAAAAGATGTATCTTCAGAACCTCCATGGGTCCACGGAATTTCTTTCCAATCTGCTCCTGAGGGCTTATCGAGTGGATTCCATATCAAAACATGGCTACCTGGTTTACCTCCATTAATCGACATGAAAATTGCCAGAGATACTCTTACAAATGGCGAAGACTGGTATATTCAAGTTTCAATGGATGGATGGCAGCCAGCTCGTGAAGAGTTTATGATTCACGCATATGGTGTCAATGGACAAGATTTGTTGTTGACAATGCAAGGGTTAAATCCTGGAGAATCTACCAGTTTATTCATCGATTCAATCTTTGAAATTAGAGATTCAGGAGGCATCGCTGAAGTTTCTACTGGGACACAATTTGGTATATCTGAAAGGTTAGATTGGATACATATGATGTTGATTAATAGAGACTCTCAGAGTCGTACTGAAATGTTAATTAATGAAATTCCTAAGTCTATTTCTTTACAGGCTAGCCTTGGAACTGCGATATCTATTGATATGAGCGTACCAGAGCAAGAAAGAATTGAAGGATCTGCTGTAGGTTCTTTGATGTTGCAACAAATGCAATGGATGGATGGATTTTGGTGGCCAGCAACTGTATTTTTGAAAGATATACCTGGTTATATCAATCTTACAACCGCTCCAGAAATGAACTATGATATTACAAAAAATCTAGCATTTCAAGGATTACCTAATCTTGATTTCACATCATCAGATGATGGAATGTCATTGTACATCGAGGCATTTGGAAGAGCAATAAACTCTCGCGGAGATATTATTCTTCTTGCTGAAGGAATGACAGATAAGATGATCATTAAACCAACAGATAATTTTGGATTAGAAATACGATCTGGCGGAAATGGAGTCGAAAGGATATATGTTAGAGTTAATGATGTTCCTACAGGAACTAGCCAAGTCGGCACCCCGCCAGTTTATCTTGAGGAAATGGAAGCAATGGGAGAAAATCTTCGAAGTGCTACTCTGCATATCAGAGAATTAGTTGGTCCTTACAGCGTAATTGAAGTGGATGATGTAGACGGTGGTAAAATAATTGTTTCAGCCAAGGCAAGTACTGAGTTCGCAGGTCAAAAAATTCAAGTTAGAGGCGTTCTAATCGATGCACAAACTACAGGTGGTGTCCCTACAGGCACTACCCTCGGAGTTAATGGCTTATCTTCGGATCTTTCTATACTGAATTTAGTTCCTGGTTTAGGCGGTTCAACACATCATGTGTTAGTACCTGAGCCATTCACTTCCGCAATACTTACCGTAATTGCAACATTATCTGATGGAGGTGATTAGATGGGGTTACTTGAGAAATCTAAGAAACTGAATGTTGAAGAAACTCCTGAAGAGGAATATGCTCACGATGTTTTAGTAAAATTAGAAGATACTATGAGCCATATATCACCGTTCAGAGTAGTAATTGTTTCTGCAGTCGCTCTCATGATTATCGCTTCAACAATTGTCGCCATGACATGGATAGTCCCTTACGATAAGGTTACAGTTGATGTTGTTTACATCCAGAGTAGTGCTGGTCACGTTATTCTAACAGAGATAGATAACGATGGTAGTAGGTCAGTTTCAGATTTAGCTTTAGTAATTCGATTCCTTGATTCAAATAATATTGAGATTGATAGAACTTCTTTCAACAAGTCGTCTCTTCCTGCTCATAGTTCGGTTTCTGGAGATAGTTTAGAATTGATTGTCATAGGTCCTTCAGTTTGGGAAAATTACACTATAGATATTGATTTAGAATATACTAAGAATAACAAAGATAACTCGAAGATTGAATTGGAGTACCAAGTAGGTGAATGGAAAATGGAACAATTTAGTCATGGAACAGGTATTGATTTTTTCTAACACGTTAGAATCCAATGTATGAACCCCTAAGGGTTCAACTAACCCATATACTCAAAACTATCTTTCGTGGGGGAAAGGATATGTCCAAGCGTACAGTATGCTTAATTTTAGGGCTCTTCCTTCTTTCATACATACCCGCTACTGACTTCTTTGAAGAATCAGAAGAATCATCTGGAAAATATATGGATGATAAAATAGAAAGAATAGAAATCTCTCCTAATCCAAATAGCATTACTGATTTAGGTGCTCCCATTATTACAGACAGTTCTGAATCATCACGTTCTGAAAATGCAGAATCTAGTATTGGAGTGTTTACTCATTCAGGACTAATTCCTAGCATATATTTCTCTGAAGATCTTGCAACCACTAGAGCNGATCTTGCCTTAGTAATNATTGATGGAAANACTGGCTTATGGGATGCTAGGATGGAATTAATGGAAATAAACGGCTTAGAAATTCGTTCTACTATTCCCCCCTCAGGATATTTAGTCCAGGGAACAGAAGAACAACTAAATGAACTGAAAAATATTCAATCTATTGAGTCTATACACCATGTACCGGCTGGTTTAATGGTCCACTCTTCTCTTTATGATGCTCCTGCGGATCAAAATCTAGTTGTTGAAATAACAGGATGGAAGAATTCAGATCTTATACGTCAATTAGATGTTTTAGACGATAATTTACAAGATGTTGCAGAATCATGGTTGTCAGACGATTGGTCTCCCGATTCAGGTATTTTTTGGGGNGAAATAAATACAAATGATATTTCAGAAATTATCAAGAATCCATCTGTATCATACATTGCTCCCGTTCCAGTTCTTGAATTAATGAATAATGAGGCCAGAGGNCATATGGGGATTGACACTGTAGAAAATTTCTTCATTACTGGTTTGAACGGATCTGGTCAAAAAATAGCAGTTGGTGATTCAGGTTTAGACGATGATCATGGGGATTTTGCAGGTAGAATTGCAGGACTCGATTCTGTTACTCCCGGGGATTCTTCAACCGCAGACCCATCCGATGGTCACGGAACACATGTAGCATGTACTGTCCTCGGTTCTGGAATGAGGAGTGGTGGAACTTACCAGGGAATTGCTCCTGAAGCAGATCTTTATTTCCAAGCAATGGAAGATGATGATACTGGCTCATTATATTCAATTGGTATCAATAGTATGTTGAATGAAGCATACAATGCNGGTGCTCGACTACATACTAATAGTTGGGGTTCTCCAACAGGTGGTGATTATACNACATCNTCTGAAGACGCTGATGACCGCGTCTCNACCTGGGATCANTATTGGCANTATCAAGGAATGACTGTATTATTTGCAGCAGGTAATGAAAGAAATGATGGNATTTCTTCACCTGGGACTGCTAAAAANGTCATTACAATTGGTGGNCATGTGAATAGATANAANGGCGCGCCTGATGATATGTATTATTGGAGCAGCCGAGGNCCTACTGATGACGGGCGAATCAAGCCAGATCTAGTTGCNCCCGGAGATTATGTTCGTTCTTGTAAATCTCAAGAGGCAAGTAGCGCTTCAGGNTCTTGGAGTAATAATTGGTATCTTGAGTATAGTGGCACCTCTATGGCTACTCCTGCTACNGCTGGGGCCGCAGTTCTAGTCAGAGAATATTTGATGGAAGTTGCTTCAAGACCTGCGCCTCAAGCTGCTTTGATTAAAGCACTATTAATACTAGGAGCGGAAGATATGGGTACCAGAAATATCCCAAATAATGATGAAGGATGGGGTCGTGTAAATCTNGTAAATACCCTAGTNCCTGATAGTGACGTAGGAATTTTTGTTGATGATNGNTCTAGACTTTCATCNGGCCAGATAAGTGATTATTCGTTTGAAATTACAAGGGCAGGAGAACCNCTGAAAGTGGTACTTNCNTGGTCTGATTATCCGGGTTCATCNTCNTCTTCGACACAATTAAGGAATGATTTAGATTTAGAAATAACTAATCCAAACGGNCTCCTATACAAAGGCAATGTTTTCACTAATGGGCAATCTGTTACTAATGGTCAAAAAGATTCGAAAAATAATGTCGAAGTAGTACTAGTGGATAATGCAATGATTGGTACATGGAGTGTGAAGGTGAAAGACTCATCTCACGGCGGAAGTAATTTCTATCAGTCATATTCTCTTGCAGTTAGGGGAGTCAATGTTAATGACTTAGATCCTGATCCTACTTTCGTATCAAATTCATTTGATTTATCAGTGCCAATTCCTCAAGTAAACGAAGAAGTAGAATTTTCAATTTCATTGATTAATCAAGGNGCAGGAAGTGTTCCAGAACTTTCTGTTTTAGCTGCAGTAAATAGTGTNACAATTGACACGAAAACACTCAGTCTTTCACCCGGTGAATANGCTGAATTAACTTGGAATTGGACCCCTAATCAAGATGGAGAGAATATTATTTCATTTTATATCGATCCAAATGATGAAATTGAAGAAGTATCTGAATCTAATAATCNGTATATAGAAACGGTAATTGTCAGTGTCCCAGGAGTTAGGGTGACTAGTGAAAATCCTACGATGTTGATTGAAGGTACTACAGATAGCTCGACCACTTGGTCTCTTGAATTATCCAATACAGCACTTTTTGAAACTAATGCTAGTATCGTGGTTTCAGAACCAGTAAGGATGCAAGATGGTGTGGAGTTTGATTGGTTTTCATCATTTTCTGATAATACCTTTAATTTAATGCCGGCAGAATCAGCCCAAGTAGATTTGTCAGTAGTTCATCCCGCTCCACCTGAGCCGGGGCTTTATCGAATGATTGTGACAGGGACTGACACTGAAAATCAAATACAATCTGAATTCGAGATATATCTAGAAGTCCCTCTACTTTCTAGTGCAGACATATTTATTGCCCCGGGGCAGGTTAAAGTAAATCCTTTAGTTTCAACTCCATTACAGATACAAGTTAAGAATGAAGGAAATGGACCTCAGACATATGATGTGGAATTAATTTCTCCATCCGGCTGGAGTCTTGGTTTAGATTCAATAGGATCCTTTGCGGGTTCATCTCATGGTTCAACAGGTTCTTTGGATAAAGGAGATACTAGAGTTATTGATATTTCAATAAATCCACCAGGCGCAATGATTCCTGCAGGGACCTTATTTTCTGGCTCAATTTCTGTACATTCTAGAGTTAGCTCAGATTCTTGGTTTGAAGATATAACTATGGTAGTCGAAAATGTAGATGTTGTTACTCTAACTCCGACTTCTGATGGAGTAGAACGCGATGTCAATGCTGATGATACGTTAGAATGGGATGTTAATTTCAATAATCAAGGAAATCGAGATTTAGAATTGACTCCATATGTACTTTCTACTCCAAATGGTTGGTCATTGACTGGTACGCAGAATTCATTTACTGTAGTAGCTGGACAGGAATTTAACTTACCTTTATCGCTTAACGGCAACGGCCTTGCTAAGAGTGGTGATTTAGAGATTAGGTTTGTTACAGATGATGGTTTTATAATTGATTGGAATAGAACAATAGATGTAATTTCGGGAGCAGTACCTAGTATTAATTTCTTCCAAGTTGCTTTGCCTGATGGAACTTCTGCAAGCACACCATTAGGTGTTGATGCCCACCCTGTAGGTGGAATAGGATTTGACTTATTATGGCAGGTTTCTAACTATGGTACTATGACTTGGAGACCAACCGTTTCAATGGATTTACCTGATGAAGATTGGCAACATTCATGTTCCAGTGATCCTACAGTAATGGTTGATTCAACTGTTACAGTGATTTGTAATATTGTCATACCTCTATCTGCTGAAGCAGGTTCTGAACCATCGATATCACTGATTTTAGACGGCGGTGGTATTGTATCAGAAAACACTATTTCGCTTAAAGTTGAAAGTATTTCTAAAGTTAGTTGGACAATATCTCAACAATTTGATTCTCCTCAAGGTTTTGATAACCGTCTCTCTTTGGAACTACAGAATATAGGTAATTCTGATATCTCCGAGATATTACAAGTAGATGCTCCTTCAGGTTGGAATGAATTGATTTTAGATAATCTATTTGTCAATTTAAGGCCCGGAGAAACTAGGTCTGTTGAAATAGGTTATAATCCTTCAAAGAGTTCAGATGGAGTAATTACAGTTTCTCTATCAAATCCAGATGAGATTGAAGGTTCAACAATAGAGGTTCAGATTGATGTTTTATCAAATGGTAGTTCAGATGAGATTAATATAACTAATATTCTTTTGATAATTCTGATACTTATTCTATTATCTGGAGGTACAGGCCTAGCTATGTTTATGCGGAGAGGTGGAGAAATTCAATCCTTAATTCCTGATAAAGTGGCTAAAATTTTAAATCCAGAGGAGGAAGAACAAGTTTCCAGTGGAGTTCCTTGTTGGATTTGTAGTGCAGATGTTGTTCTGGGCAAGGCCTGGGCATGTTTAGAATGCGGTGCCAGGTATCACATGGATGGACAGGTACAGGGTTGTAGTATCATAGAAAGAGGGAATTGTCTACACTGTGATGCAGATGTAGATCAATTAACAGAAGTGTGAGAATCATATATTTTAGTACACGACAAGCACGAAGCCCTTAGAGGGAAGATTACTCCGGGTCAATCATGAAGAGAGCCGTTTCAACTCGTTTGGTTCTAATTTTATTGTTACTTTCTTTGATTCCACCTGTAGTCACTGCTGCAGTCGAAGTGTCAATATCTGCGTCTCCAAGTTCTCTAGAAGCAGATCCAGATAATCCTGCAGAATACGATATAACTGTATCAAATACAGGTGATGATGACATTACTGTCACTCTAACCACATCTCAGGCTGCTGATTGTAATGGTTTCACTTCTAACGTAGAGCAAGTTAGTGGAACTATCGAATCTGGTTCTAGTGAAACAGTGATGCTCACAGTGTCTGTGACTGAACAGGCAAGCGGCGAATGCGAAACTACAGTTACAGTTTCCGCATCAGGCACTACTCCGGGTCAACCAAAAACAGATGATGTAGAAGTCACTACAACTGCAGGTGATGGAGGATTATATTCAGTTACTCTGTCAGTAGATGACCAAACAGTAACTTATGACGGTGAAGACGATGAGATAGTTTGGGAAGTTGATGTCGAGAATACCGGCGAGCAACAAGAAAACATTCAACTCGAGATGACTTCAGATAACGACTGTGAATCAGATGACTTAGATGCATCCGTAAGTCCGACCACAGTTCAACTAGATTCGGGCGATTCTACTACAGTAGATGTAACCGTAGATCTTCCTGACGGTCCATCTACGGAGGCAGGTATTCATTGTTTTATCATCAAAGCAACTGTCACAAATGACCCAAATGCCGCTGATCCTGCAGAGGATAATTTGACGCTAACTGCAAATATTCCAGAAGTAAAAGAATGTGACCCCTCATTACAATTCACTTCTATGAGTCTTAATCCTGGTGAAACAGGAAATAATAGATTTACTGTTGAAAATATTGGAAATACTGAATGGACAGTATCTGCCAAAGCAGTAGCTGATAATTTTGATGTTTCTGACTGGGTTGATTTCTCACTGCCTTCGAATGCCTTACTCGGTGAGAAAAATACTGCCGATGATAGACATACATTCGAGTTTCAGGTTACACCTGATGACTCTGTGGAAGCAAGCACCCAAGTACCAATAAAAATACAAGGAAGGTCAGGGACTGAGATTGGTTGTGAGAAGATAATGACATTAAATGTGGGGCAATCATATGATGCTTCGGCGTCTCTGAGCCAATCTTCTATTTCCAATGTTGAGCCCGGCACTTCTAGATCAGTTACTATGACAATTACTAATGATGGTAATGGTGTCGACACTATCCAAGTTAATGCTGCAAATGTGCCTACTGGATGGCAAGTTTCCTTCTCACAATCATCTGTGACTCTTGCGAGTGGTAATCAAGGAAGTTTGACAATTGATGTCTCAGTACCAGAGGGTGCTGATGCAGGTTCAGATAGTGTTACTTTCAATATAGGGCGTGGAGGAAGTTCTACTCCTTACGATTCGAAAACTCTAACTGTTTCTGTAGCACAAGTTCATGACTTGACTTCCTCAATTATTTCAGATTCACAGAAAGGTAAATCTCAACAAATAATAAGTTTCCCAATTGAAATCACAAACACTGGAAATGTTGATGACAATTTCAAGTTACAAGCATGTGATCCTAATGATGTAACTGGATGCAATGATCCATTATGGGAGTCGTCATTTTCTAACTCTCAAGGTTCTACCATCACTCAGATAAATATAGGGTCAGGAGTTACAAAAACTGTTTATCTCGATGTTACTATTGAGGGTGAAGAAAATGGAGATAGGGCATCAGTTTCCGCGGTGATTACTATTTTCGGAACTGAAAAGTCTTCATCTCATGAATTTACAATTTCTGTTTCAAACTTTAACTATGGCATGAGTATAACTCCTGTTAATCCAGGAGAAAATCCTGATGAATTACAGGTACAGCTCCCTCCAGGTGGTATGGATTCTGTATCTTTTTGGGTTGAAAACATTGGCGATTTCCCAAACGGTGATAATGCAGTTATTGCAGTTACAGGGATGGAATCAACTGTTTTACGAACTTTGAAGGTAAGTGGTGTAACTACTGACGAGCCATTCCACGTTGATGTAGGTCCTGAGAATCGTGTGATGATAACACTAGACTTCGAAGTGTTAGAAGGCGTCCAAAGTGGGGCTTCGGGAATGATCAAAGTTTCAGCGTCTTCAGAACTCAATGCAATAGAAAGTACTCATGTCGATTTATTAGTTGATGTGATCACCATTCATAATCTCCAATTCACTATTGAAGACGAAACTTCGAAGACTGTAAAATATCCCGAAAAGGCAATTTTCACAATGTTTGTTACTAATTACGGCAATGTGGAAGAAACAGTTGTGATAGAGTCATCAGAAGCACTGAGATTCTGGTCAGTGAATGCTGTTGACGATGAATTTAAATTAGCACCAGGTGAAACAAAAGAAGTAGAAGTTCGAGTAACTCCTCCTAATGATTTATTCCAAGACGATACTTATGATTTTACAATTATTGTAATGCCAAAAGGGCTTCCTGTAGCGGGGCAACCTCTAGACCTATCTGTAACTGCTGAGATTCCAATAGGAATTTCTTTCCTTTCCGATGACATAGTTCAGATTATGGGTTGGGGAGGGATATTAATCGGTGGACTGCTCGTCATTATTCTTTTCATTAGATCAAGAAAAGATAGTCAAAGAATTATCAAAGCCCTTGAACTTGAATCTGAACGCTAACTGCTAACTTGAAACTCACTGTTAGGTTACACTTATTGCCCTAATTTTAGTGGCCGGCACTAACGGTCCCTTAGGGACCGGGTTGTGAGCCCTATGACATCAGTCTCTGAAGCCTATCTTGCACTAGCAGTAATGACTCTGGTCGGCATAGGATTTCCTGTAGGAAGTTTCATCGCCTCTAGGCTTCTAAGGCCTGTTGTCGATCCAAATAACCCTACCAGAACACGTTCATGGCTACTTCCGGGTTATGAGGTGGATCAATCTTTGTATGTACGTCGTGAAAGTACGTATGAGTGTGGTTCAACACCCATTGGTGAGGCGCATATTAATTTCCACTTTCAGTATTATTGGTATGCGATTATATTCTTGGTTTTCGACATCGCATTCATGTTCCTAGCATTTGGTGGAATTATATCCATACAAGATGTTGATGTCACATCCAAGGCTGAAATCATGGGTGCTTTGACAACCATGTCAATATTCATTTTACTTATGGGCCTAGGTGTTTGGCACGTATTTAGAAAGAGAGGAAGAATTTACATTTGAGGTGATTNTAATGGCAGACGATACACAAAATTATTCNATGTTNAGTAGTAGACTNTTAGTTGAAACNGTTGGAGATNTTACTGATGAAGCATTGAAGGCAAGTAGACTGAAAGATGTGATCGGGGTTTTAGCAGGACGTATTTTTAATTGGGGCCAAAGAAAATCTCTTTTCCCATTACATCTAGGGATCAAATGTTGCGCACTGGAAATGGCTGCAGCAGGAGCTAGTCGTTTTGATGCAGAGCGTTTTGGAGTTTTCTTCCGTTCTAGTCCTAGGCAATGCGATGTATTACTTGTAAATGGGCCTATTAGTAAGAAATTTGCTGACCCAATAGTACGCCTATGGGAGCAAATGCCTGAGCCGAAATGGTGTATAGCGATGGGTGAATGTGCTATTTCTGGAGGCCCATATTTCCAGTCCTACAACATTCTTGAAGGAGTGGATACAATCATTCCTGTTGATGTATACATACCTGGTTGCCCTCCACGGCCAGAGGCTCTAATCGATGGTTTTGGTAAATTAAGAGAGAAAATAATTCGAATTGGAGCCATGCCAAGTCATTCAAGATTAGAAAGTGAGGCTCCAGTAATCATAGGAGATGCATGAGGGATTACTATGAGGAGAGTTTCAGAAAAATCACAGCAAGAGGCGGCTGAGAAGTTAGCATCCTCTTTGGATAAGATGGACGGAGTAGAATCATCTGTAGATATTCGTACAAGTGGGACTCAGAATAGACCTATTGTTAACGCAACAGTTTCTCCTGAAAGTTGGAGGATGGTTGCTGAACACTTGAAGGAAAAACATTCAGTCGATCACTGTTCAATGATTACAGGTATTCATTGGCCAGAATCTTCTGATAAGACTTGGGAAGTCGTCTATCATTTTTTGAGAACCGGAATTAAGAACCCACTTGTTGAGGAAGGTTTAGTAATTCCAAATATTGTGGATTTTTCTAAAGTTAAAGGAAAAAATGTACCTTTAGAAATTCAAATTAGTATTAAAATTGGAGATACTCGAACTCCTTCAGTTGCCAGCGTACAAGATCTTTGGGTCGGAGCAGATTGGAACGAAAAAGAAACCTGGGATTTAGTAGGGATTGATTTTGAAGGGCATGACGGGATGCGGAGAGTACTAAATCCACATGAATCTCCTGTAGGTTTCCATCCACTCCAGAAACAACATAAATTACGTTATCATGGCTTTGAAGAAATGTATGATGATGCTCAAGGTTTCATGCGTAAACCAGTTGATTCTAGTAGGGTAAAGTAGGTGAAAAAATGGCAGAAATGTGGATTTCAATGGGGCCTCAGCATCCAATGACTCATGGTCTTTGGACTTTGAAAATTAAAGTTGATGGAGAAACTGTCGTTGATACTGAACCAGATCTTGGTTATATTCATAGAGGTGTTGAAAAAATATGTGAATCACGTGACTTCACACAAATTACTACTTATTGCGACAGACTATGTTATGCATCAGCAAATACATGGTCTCATGCTTACATCTATGCTGCAGAAGACCTACTCGGAGTTGAAGTTCCAGAGAGGGCTGAATATATTCGTTTAGTAGCAGTGGAAATTCAAAGGATTGCAAGTCATCTAATGTGGCTCGGCGCTTATGGTCCTGATATTGGAAACCTAAGTGTATTAGTTTGGTGTCTTAGAGAAAGAGAGATGATGATGGATTTATTACAGGAGTTAGGTGGCTCTAGAATGCATTATAATTTCCCTCGTATAGGGGGGGTCAAAAGAGATTTACCTCATGGTTTTGCTCTCAGAGCTAGGCATAAACTGAAGCTATTTTTAGATAGGATACAAGAATATGAGGCACTTTTCGATGAGTCGACAGTATTCCTAATTCGTAGTCAGGGAGTAGGTTATGCTAAACCTGAAGAAATGATTAATCATGGAGTTTCAGGGCCTAACATTCGTGCGGCAGGAGTTAACCACGACATACGTACATCACATCCGTATTCAGTTTACTCTGAGTTAGATTGGGAGCCAGCGGTAGAGCGTTCTTCGATAAAGGGCGCAGATTGTTATGATAGGTATAGGATTAGGGTTGAAGAAATGCGTCAAAGTGCGAATCTAGTATTGCAAGCATTAGACAAGATTCCAGGAGGCGCTGAAACATATCATGAGCCAGGAGATCCTAAGATAATCGGTAAGGCACCAACTCGTGCTCCTGAAGGAACATCAGGTTCTCACCACTTTGAAGATAGTAGGGGTGAATCAATGTTCTACATTGCCGGTGGAGGAGAGGGTCGCGGTAAAATGCCTTATCGTGTATCAATTCGATCTCCAATGTTCATTACGATTC
>PCAW01000009.1:0-56318 GCA_002730775.1 Methanobacteriota archaeon
TTTCTGGCTTAATGTGGGGGCAATGATGGTAGCTGGCCGTGGTATGTTTGGAGATATATCTCCTCGCAGAGAACATTCAGATTTCCGTAAATGGTGGAATCAAAACTCTTACGGTATTTTGGTAGGTTCTGCACTAATTATTGGTTTAGCAGTTCGAACGGGTTGGAATGTTCTACCAGCAATGAATGCTTCTGGTACTGGACTATGGGATATGTCAGGAGGGTCAGATCCATGGTACATGAAACGTGTAGTAGATTATGTTGTATACCAAAAGAGTCATCTGATTATTGACGCAGATAGAGCTTACCCGATGGTAGCAATCAATCCTAGACCTCCACTATTCTCTTGGTCTTTAGCACTTGGAGGTCTTTTCCTTTCTTGGTTATCTGGAATGTCTTTGGAAACCTCTGTGTGGTGGAGCGTAGCCTCTTTACCTGCAATTTTTGGAGCATTAATCGTGTTACCAATTGCTGGTCTTGCTAGAAAATTGCATAGTAATATGGCAGGAATAGTTGCAGCATGGTTAATCGCATTAATGCCTGGTCATATCGGCCATTCGACATTCGGACTTGCCGATCACGACGCATTCGCAATGCTGTTCTTAGCAATTGCATTTTACTATTGGGTCAAGGCCATGGATGAACTGAAGAATGAGAGACTATTCAAAACACCAAGTCTAAGCCCACTCTACATTATTGCAGGTATAAGGCAAATGTGGTCAACAAATCCTTTAGTTATGTCCAATGCGACTTTATCTGGCGTATCTTTCGCTGTTGTTGCTTTAGGTTGGAAAGGTTTCGTTTATGGTCCAGGAATTTTATTCATTGCTTTCGCATTTCAGATATTTTTCAATATGTTCCGTAGAAGGGACAGCCTTCCAATTACTGCAGCATCTTTGCAAATGATGCTTACTGCATTTGTAATCCCATTACCTTTCTATTGCTGGCCTGGACTGAGTTTATTGTTCGACCCTAGTGGATTCCAACCTATGTTTTACATCATTGGCTTTACGCTAGCTTTGGGTTGGGTTTCTTCATCCTATCGTGATAAACCTTGGTTATTGGTTCTATGCAGCACTGCTGTATTAATGGGTTCAATTCTGGCTATATTATATGTTTTACAACAGGCAAACATCTATGATGGATGGGATGTTTTATTCACCGGAGGATTCTATTTCTCAAAGAATAAAATATTCGGAACCATTGGAGAGGCTCAGGCACCTAGTAGAGGTGTTTTATTCGCTTCTTATGGGCCAATAGTTTCTCTTATTGCAATATTTGTTGCCGTATTGTTATTATGGAGAGGTGCAAGAAAAGAAAAACAGAGCCATATTCTACTAGGACTATGGGTTTTAATTGCTATTTACATGGCTTGGTCCGCTGGAAGATTCATTTTCAACGCAACTCCAGCAATTTCGGTAGTTGGAGGCATTGGTATCGCTATGATGTGGAATTATGCTAACTTCTCAGGATTCCTAAAAGAATGGAGAAAGTCTGGTATTTCTACACCAAGGTCACGTTTCTGGGCCAACTGGAAAGCATCGAGAAGACATCCAGGAGTTCCTGCTTTGATGATGGTATTGATGCTGGTTTGTTCTCAGCACATGACATATGGAATTGATTCAGGAATTCCTCGAGGTGAACAATCAGCGTCTGATGTAGATCAAACAATTCATGATATAACTCCTGATATCTTCAGACAGGAAGTTCTAGGATTTTCAATATTGAACAGCGAGAACTATGATGCGAACAGTGACTTATGGTATATGGGGACATTCGGACCTGGTTTTAATTCAGGATCATGGAATTTGGCTTATGAATGGTTATCTGAACAAGATACTGAAGTCAGCTTTTCTGAACGTCCTGCTTTCGTCTCATGGTGGGATTATGGTTTCCAGGCCCTTGCTCAGGGTGAGCACCCCACAGTAGCAGACAACTTCCAGTCTGGAATACCTAATAGCGGTGCTATGTTACTTTCTGCTAGTCAAGAAGATACTGTTTCCCTATTCATTACCACTTTAGCCCAAGGAGATCGAAGGTCGAATGCCCAATCAGGATTTACTGATGATTTAACAAATTTACTCTTGGACGGATATATGGATGATTCACAATTAAGTGAATTTGATAAAATTATGAGTCTTGATATGGGTGATTTAAAAATAGTACTTGATCGCTCTATGTCTGTAGTAGCGGTAGATGGTGAATATGAATTATTACGTGGATACCATTTAGAATCTAACGGTCTACCTAGTGAATCCGAAGTTTGGGTTATTTTAGAAGATGGAGAGAAAATAGTTGATGGATTATCTAACGAAGAATCAGCAATTGATAGCTTTAATGATGCTAGAAACTCAGTTTCAGAATTAGATAGATACGAAAAAGGCGCAAACAAAGGTGAATTAATAATCCAGTATTATGATATTTCTGGATATAGATATACTCCTGATTTAATTGAAGACTTTGACGATGTATCTACTGGATTGCACAGAGCTAATGCAAAGTTAGCATTAAGCCGTGCTTTACTATTAGAAATCTTCAATTCCGAAGAAATTAACGATTTATATCATGATATGTCAACTAAACTTGTGTATGAAGTCCAAGATTATGAAGGCGTTCTTGGAGAAACAATTTCCAGAAATAACGAAATCAGATATTTCGCAGTTGATAATCGTCTTTATCCTCTGGGTGGTCAGTATTACGAAGACTATGGTTATCACCAAGGTCAAACTACTGGAATTTTCCACGCACCAACTTCACTGTCTGGTTTAGATACTGAAAATTACATCTCATCCGTTTATCAAACGCAGAGAGGGGATGGCCCTATTATTCCTAGAACTGGCGAGGAATATGAAAGTGAATATCTAAACGATGTTATCCGCCAACAATCTGGTGCATTAACAGATGTAAATGATATGATTAGAATGGTTGATATCGACTACCAACACCAGCCTGAGTTCTTCGACACTATGGTTGCTAGAATTTATGTGGGATATGGAAGCTCTACCTTAGGTTTACCTGGTGAAGCAGAACAACCAGCACCTCATTTCTACACCTCTGGGGCCCCTGGTTCATACCTAGAGAATGCATATCCACTCCCAGGTGCTATGATGAACCACCTAGTACTTTCAAATTGGTATACTCCAGACTGTGAAACTGATGAGAACGGTACCCAATTAGATTCAGAATGTGAAAATTTGGGTATAGGTAGTGCTAATACCCAAGTCAAAGTCATGAAATATTACAGTGGTGCCACTATTGAAGGGACAGTGGAACTAGAGGGAATAGGTCCAGTGCCCAATGCCAGACTTCTAATTGAAAGAGATGCATTCAGTGGTGATGAAGTAGAAATAGATGGCCAGGTTACTGACAGGGATCAAAGAACTTACTGGATTCCAATAGGAACTGCAGATGCCGATTCAAACGGTGATTTCAGTTTCTTAGCACCTTCGGGTAAGATTCGCGTTTCTGCATTTTATGGAGAATCCGATCTTGAAGCAGCAAGAACTCAAATAATGACCTCAAATGTAGGGCAACTTTTGGGAGATATTTTCGAGACTGAAACCACTGGTGTACGTGCTCTAAATCCAATAACTGGTATATTGGGCAATGTGTCGGGCTCAACTTGGCTTTCAGAAACTGTAGTGAATATTTCTGGGGATGATGGTCACAGTAACGGTGAATCGATAATCCCAGTTTCTATTTCTGTCAGCCCAGCTTCCTCGATAGGAAGACTGGTTTGGTCCGGTTCAGAAGTATTTTCAGGTAACTCGCTTGAAGATGCTACCATCGAACTTTCACCTTCATGGGATTCTATAATGACATCACCGTATCTGATTTCAACATCAAATGGTTCGATAATGGGTGATGATTTGAGATTTGATGGTACTGGTGAGGTTACCTTTACCGGAGAAGGTGATGTGATTACATCAACTATAGCGACAATTTCTGATTTTACTGGAAATTACACTCAAACCATATTCAATAACTATAGCATAACTGGAGATGGTGAGTTTGCAGGCAAAGGAATTATTGATGGAATTATCAATGATGATATCGAGAATATTGTTGACTGTGATGTCAATGAAACCATGCCTGAAAATAATAGTTTGTGTATGCAATCTGATGGGAAATATCTTCTCGACGGAATTGTAAATGCAAGTGGACTTTTTACAGCAGATGGAGTTGCATCATTTACACAAAAGCTAGTTCAATCAACTCTAATTGGTTCAGGAGTATTTTCAACTGATACATCTAATAAAAATTTGAGTAGTTATGGTACAATCAACGCAACTGGTTCATTCTCGGGAACGGGAATATTTAGTGGCGTAATGGTTCAGCCAGGTACATTCCATGTAGTAAATGCAATTCCTGGTTCTTATGACGTTGCAGTAATTTTTAGTGACGATACACGTGTAGAAATTGATGATGGATTCTTTATCTCTCAAACTCTTTCTGGCACCTCAACAGATATAGACATCAATGGTGGATTAATTTCAGGAATATTGATAGACGAATCGGGGAACTATCTCGATTCTCATGTTCTTCTTGAATCCGCTGATGGATCTTCTGATGTAGAAAATATTGGTGATTGTGAAGTTGTAAAATACGCGCCGTGCAATATTCATCCAGAATTAACTTATGAAAATGATTTACTTACAGGTTCTAAGATTGAGTTCGGCCCAATTATGCCGGGTTCATACATTGCATCAATAGATATTGATGGTGATAACTTCCCAGAAACTACGTTGGAGTTCACAGTAGATTCTAACACGGAATCATCAATTATTCTCCCCTCGCCAATGCCACTCACTACGGATCTTACATTCCAACTAATTAATTCAGATAATGGCACTGATAATCTTGTTGAAGGACTTGATTTAACCTTCAATCAGAAGAATGGTTCAGGATCTCCAGTAGATTCGGAATATGATAATTTATCGGGTCATTATTATGTCGAGTTAACTCCTGGGACTTGGATTTTAAACTACACATTGTCCGCAACCGAACAATTATGGGAAGAAATTGAAGTTATAGCTAATTCTGACTTTACAGATACATTTAGTTTCTATACAAGTCAGACTGTAAATGGTACTCTATATTATGATGAAAATATTAAATCAGATACTATCGATACGAATAAAACATTAGAGTTCGTATCTATTGATTTCTATTGGGACGATTTTAGCACAACAGTTGAAACTTCATCAGATGGTACATTCAGTATTGTTTTGCCTGTAGGCTCTGAAGTTGATGCAATTGCTCAATTAGGTGTAGATTTGAAGTTAGTAAATGGAACGAAGTTTACTGTTGAAGAAAATATGGATAAAATTACGATGGTTGCTCGTCCAGGGCAAGCAATTGATGGGTCCGTAAGTGTAAATAGAGAAAACAACCTATTCAATTCAGAGATTGGTGGTTGGGAGCCTGTTACAGTAATAGCACAAAGTGATGAATATGATGTCACATGGCGTTCAGAAACAGATGATAGTGGTTTCTTTACTATGGTTTTACCTAAGGGTGAATGGGAATTCACAGTTTCGTCGGATGAAATTACTTCAGGAACCAATACTACTGATATAGATAATCAAAATAACACTATTGAAGTAATAATCTATCCAGATGATTCAATGTTAACTATAGATTTCTTCCTAGACAATTCTGCAGACAATAATATGTCTAACGGTACTCCAGTAACTTATGATTTCAGTTTACTATCTTTAGTCGATGGAATTGACTACCATATCAATTCCACCTCAAGTAATTGGACTGATGAAGGTATTGCCCAAGTATCAGTAGAGCCAGGGACTTACAGGATATCTGTAGATATTGCTGATCCTAACTCCGGAGATCTATTCGGAACTAGAATAATGACTGGAGATGTTGATGTCAGAGTAGGAATTGACTCAACAGATATTGTAAGAAGTATTGGATTTGATCCTGAATGGAGAGTAGAAATGTCATTTACCAATGAAAGTGGTGGTGAGTTGTCAGAACAATTAGTTAGATTCACCAATGTTGAAAATGGCTGGGTTCTTTCTCGAACTACCGACTCTAATGGAAGTATTATTGATTTCTTCCCTCAGGGTGATTGGATTGCTACTGCCGAGGTAGTAAATAATGATATTAAAGAAGGATTAAGAGATTTAATTTCAGTCTCATCTGACATCTCTTCGGAAAGTCTAACATTCTCTACTAGTCAACTCGCAGAGATTTCATTCAACGTTTCAGAAGATTCTTCTAACTCTCCTTTGTCAGGAGTT
Organism: Methanobacteriota archaeon; assembly: GCA_002730775.1. Lineage (GTDB taxonomy): Archaea > Thermoplasmatota > Poseidoniia > Poseidoniales > Thalassarchaeaceae > MGIIb-O2. The sequence continues at coordinate 6,260 of PCAW01000009.1, forward strand.
AGTTTGTTAATGGAGTCTGCAAGTGACCTAGGTTCTTTCAGTATCGAGGCGACAAATAGCAGTGGATTAACTACAGTTGATTTGGTAGAGGGAGATTGGTTAGTCTCTCTTAACTACACTGAAGATGGAAAGAGATGGGTTGTAGAAAGTTACCCCGTTACTATTTCAGTAGGTGAAAACCATGTTGATTTATCTGCTAACCTTTATGTTGCTTTAACTGGAACAGTTTTCTGGGATTTGAATAATAACAATGCTTCCAATGTTGGAGAAGGAATTTCTGATGTTCAGATGACGTTTACAACTACATCTGATTCAAATGAACATTCAATTTCAACGGACAATACGGGGGAATGGGAATTATTTGTACCATACAATACAAGCTGGCAAATTGAAACTATTTATGATGGGTTTGAAAGCATTAATGAAAGTGTATCTGTTTCAGACTCTCCTAATGATGTACAATTGGAATTGGTTGCAGGTTTAGTTGATGTTTATGGAAATATTACTTATGCACTTGGTATTTCCAGCATTCCTGTCGAAGATATTGAATTAATGATAATGCCTACTGAGGGTCTAGTTAGAGATACAGTAGCAATTGAAATCAATGATAGTTGGTCTGGAAGCTGGTCTACGGAACTGGAACCTGGTCTATGGATAGTAAGTGCTAGCGTACCGAGTCAGGACTTGATAATAATGGGTCTATTGGATGTTGATGTTACTGGTAATTCAAATAATTTAGATATGGCACTAACTAGTGGAGGTATTCTTGAGGTTCAAACAGAATGGTTAGATTATGAAGGAAACTCACGTAATCTAGGAGAAATTTCAGATGCGAATTTATTAGTCGATGTTGGATTTGGGATGAAATGGATACAAAGCGTGGATGAAACCGGAAATCTTGATCTTTTACTTCCTAATGGTAACGTTCAATTTTCTGGTGACTTTGAAGTAGAGCAAAGAGGATTAACCATGGAGTTTACTGCAGGAAGAGGCTTTGATGTCTATTCAGGTCTTAACACAAGTATCGACCTATTATTCAATAGAGTTTCAAATCACGAAATTGAAATTACTACTCTGAATGAAACATCAGGTCACGAAAACTATGTTGGGTCAATGGGTGATGTTTCATTAGTAGTTGATGAAAATAATGGATTTATTCCAGTAGATTTCACTCTCGATATAGATTACCTCGGTCATGAATCATATGATGTATTTACCGTCGGAGGTATTGTTTCTGGAACTGATAGTTCTGAATGGATGGTTCAATTCCATAACGGTACAGGAAACTGGACAACTTCAACGCAATTTGAAGTAGGTTTAGACAACAGCGTTGATTTCGATAATTTGAACATCCGTGTTATCGCACCTAATCAATCTGTAGCACATTCTTTCGAAGACGGACATAAGATTACGATAAGTATCTCAACTTTAGATGGTTATCTGACAACACATGATTTGATAGTCAGAGTCCCTCAAATACATGGTTTCGAACTTACTAATCCTATGTCTGAAGTATACGGGGTCTCTCTAGGAGAATCAATTACTATACCAATAGAGTTTACAAATGCTGGGAATGGCGATGAAAAATATGAGTTTGAGTTTGATGATTCAGAATTGCCCGATGGCTGGAGTAGAACAGGTCCAAATTCACACACACTAGGTAGTTTCGTTAGTTCTTCTCATAGTGTGACTGTTGTTTCCCCAAGCGACGCAATGCCGAATGAAGAGTTCTCAATTTACGTTTCAGTGACAGATAAAGCCGGAAACTCAAATTATGATACTATTGAAATTAAGGTCCGAAGTTCTGAACCTGTATTGAAGATTGAAGGAATTCAAGCATTGGGAGGCGGAGAACCTGAAGCTGGTGGTCAAATAACATATATCGCTACAATATCTAATAGTGGATTAGTTGATGCTGAAAATGTGCAACTCAATGCTCAACTTTGTAGGAATGTAGCTTGTACTTCACCAACCTCTGTTAATGCTACAACTACAATGGATATACTCGCTGAATCATCCACTCAGTTCAGTTTCTTGTTTGATTTATCTGATATTCAAGTTGGACAATATTATATCATGCTTGATATAAACTCAACCGGATTTAATGAAGAAAATATTGATGATGACTCGTGGCACATTAGTGATGGTGTAGAACTGGGAGTCATGAATGTAGATGTTAGATCACCAAGTGTTGATGATGACGAAAATACAGATATTATTGCTTACATCCTAATTATTGGATTAGTTATAATTGGTCTTTATCTGACTAAAGGTCGTTCAGGCCGCCGTCCAGGCGCACCGTTCTGATATCGAGACGATTAGCAGGCTTTAGGAACAGAGATTCTTATACTGAATCTTTGCCCATGATTTAGGTGATGATTTTTCATGAGGTCATTAGAGAATCTTGATTTACTTCCTGAGCCCGAAGATCACCGTATCTTAACCGCGATTGATAATCAAGCATTAGGCTACTCTGGGGATGATTATGGCCTTACTGAAGAGGAAGCCAAACAGCTTCGCTGGCCCTTAGGTCCCATGAGAAAGTCAGAAACTCCTACCGGTGCTATTTTTTTCTCTATACTTACTCTATTGTTAATTGCTGGTTGGCCATGGGTTAACTCATATCTCATACCAATTCTTCCTGACTCCGAATGGGCGTATGAAGATACAGGAATAAGGCAATTACAATCAGAAGGATATTTTGGTCAAGGAGTACATGTCTGTATTGTAGATACTGGAATTGATATGAGTCATCCTGATTTTTCTCATCAACAATTATTAGGATTCAGAGATTTTGTAGGGGGTAATCATGAGTTAGTTAGAGACGTCGGTGAAAGTTCACATGGGACATTAATGGCTGGAATTTTGATATCCAATGGTACTTTTAGAGGGGTTGCTCCAGAAGTAGGTTTGTCGGTTGCTTTAGCATTGGATTCAGAAGGCACATCTGGTTCAACCGATCGAGTCGCACAAGCTATTAGGTGGTGTAGAATTACTCAGAAAGTAGATATTATTTCATTGAGCCTTGGTGGTTCTCCTAGTGATTTAACTTCAAATATTGATTCTCAAACTAACCTAGCAGTTCAAGAAGCATTAGATTCAGGGATTTTTGTTGTAGCAGCCGCAGGAAATACTGGGCTTGATTTAGACATAAGTGACGTATCTCAACCTTCCAGCCTTCCGGGAGTAATTTCGGTTGGTGCCATATCTAAATCTGGATATGTATGGGGCAGCAGTGCCTTTGGGTCATCAATTGATCCTGTAACGGGAAATGAAAGAGATTTCCCTAATCAAAAACCAGAAGTTGTGGCTCCAGGCGTTAATATCTTCTCTACAGCCTCAAGCACATTGTCATCACCATATGCTTACTCTTCTGGGACGAGTGATTCCACAGTATTTGTTACAGGAGCTTTGGCATTGATTATTCAACAATGCAGGGATTCCATTGAAGGTTCGGATGGCTATATTGATGAGGATGAAATGAGACTTGTTAAACATGCATTAGCAAGGTCTTCTGATAGGAGTAGCTTCGAATCAGCTAATCATAACTCCCATTCAGGTTACGGCACTTTGGACTTAGTCAAGTGGTCTCAGGAAATCTCTTTTACTTTTAATGTGCAATAATTTTTCCAATATTAGAAATTGATACAAATACGCTTTGTTGATACATTAGTCTCAAATGTAACTCTAGCATTGATAAATGATACATAATACGGTAAAACATGTCCAAGCGCCGAGTAAGAAGTTCCTTCCTAGTATTTCTCATGTTATCTAGCGTGTTAATCGCTCTAGTAGGGCCCGCAAGCCCTGTAATGGCTAATAATGAAACTACTTCTGGAACTATTATAACTTCAGAAACATGGTCAGGAACTCATCAGTTAACCGGAGACATTACGATTGCATCCGGTGCTAAGTTAATTATTCAACCAGGGACCACTGTTATTTTCCCAAATGGGACATATCTTGATGTAAGAGGGAATCTATGTGCTGGTTCTAGTTCTTGTGGTTCCTCTGGCGATGCAAGCTTGGCAAATAAAATCACTTTCCGATGGACTGATCCTTCCAATGCTAGTGAAATTGGAGAGTGTAAAGGTATGAAACAAGGTACTCAGGAAATACAGGTTGAAGATGCTTCTTGCTTCGAGGGAGTATTAATTCGAAGTTCTATAGATTTATCTGAAACAGGCTTTAGGCATATCACAATAGATGATGCTTGGGGAATTCCTTACTATATTGATTCAATTAACAGATGGAGATATGGTGCTATGGTAATTGATGGAGCGTCTCCCACATTAACTGAAATGAGATTTAGCAATATTAATACAAGTAGTGTATTAACAACTAAACTTGCTCAACCAATATTTGAGGGGGGCACTTATGTTGCAGGGAACGATGACAAAAGTGGAGTAGGTGGTTCAGCAGTTCAAATTTATGGTTCAGGTACACCAATCACTCCTCTTAAGATGAATTCTCCATTCTTTATTGGAACTGACAATGGCTGTGGAAATAATGATGGGGGCCGTCCAACATTGTGGGCTCAAGAAACATTCATAGAAATTAATGATGCTACAGTAAATACTGGCGATTATGGATTTGCGTTCGTCAGTTCTTCAGGACTTATTACTAACTCTGATATAAATGTGAATTGTAATGGAATAGATATCAATGGTATCAAAGCGATACAAGGAGTCGCATATACGTTTGAAGTAGGGAATAATGAAATAAATACGGATGAGGGTGCTGGAATCACTGTTTATGACGGCGGTGATGCTGAGTTACATAACAATCAAATTTCAGGAGTGGCAGAACGTTCAGGAATTACTGTACAATCAAGTAAGGCTCATATTCACAATAATGAGATTGGGCCAATAGGTGGTTGGAATGGAATCTGGTTAACTGGCTCCTTTGATGTTATTGCCGAATATAATACAATTATTGATACTGCAAAAACTCCTGTTCAAGTTGGTGAATTATCTACTTCTGGACCTGCACCGGCTGCATCTAGGCTTCATTTTACGAATAATACAGTGAGTGTGAATTCACCAGGGACCTGTTCTAGCTTAAAGTACTGGGGTGGCGAATATACTTGCCCCGCAGTGAGTGTATTCCGTTCAGGTGTAACACTCTATGACAATGAGTTTAGCTTAGGCGGAGATGCCGATGGTATCAGAGCAATAGGTGGATTAATGGATGTCCAAAGAAATTTGTTTAATACTCCGGGAACTGGAGCAGTAATCCGAAATTATGATAGTGGATTTGCAAATACACAACAATATGGCTCTCTTGGCTTCTTTTCATTGAATACTTGGAATGGTATTGAAACGGCTTATAACATTACTAAATCTTCTGTAACTGTTCAATCTGAGTTCATTCCAAGTGCGTCTCCAGGTGAGTATCCTGTAATACTAGACTGGCCTGATCAAGAGGCTTGGCCTGCAAATGGATTCCAGGGTGCTATAATTCCAACACCAATTTCTGAATGTTCTAGTTGTGATAATTTAACGCCTAGAAACTTCCCATTAGCAGTTAATATGGATAATAACTCTACAGTCTTTACATTCGCTAATCTTTCAAATGTCGACACCTCGAAGATTTTTATTAAGTCTCAGCCAACTCAATTTGCAGTTCAAGTAAGAAGGGCTGAAATGGTGAGGTTCCAAACCTTGGTAGATGGGGTGAAAGTAGATAATGCAAATGTGTTAATTGAAGATGCTCTAGGAAATGATCTCTACTCTCTGTACACAGATGATGATGGATACACTCCCTGGTTTGCCCTAGCATCAGACTCGCATCTTGATTTCCGAGGCCTTGCAGGAGGGGATAATCCTGATGGTTTTGCAGACGATGAATATGAAGATTCATGTTCGGATGGGATAGACAATGATGGTGATTTAACGATTGATAATAACGATGATGATTGTGATTATAGTGCTGGAACTAGGGAACTTTCTCGTTATTACTATACTGCATACAAATTTGGCTTTGGTTATGATAGAAATGACTTTGTTATTCAAGATACTACGTATCAAGATGTAATTAATTTAGTAAATGCAGGTCCATCTATATCAGTAATTCAAGAAACAGGTCATTCGTTCAGGAAAGTTGTGAATTTTACTGGTTCTGCGCATGACGGACAGTTAGCTGGATTTTATGCTACGGATGAATTAGCTCAATGGGATCAAAAAGGATATATCCATTCTGTTCAAGTAAGAGATCCTTTCACCAGTGAATGGAATTCTGCTGGTCTGGCAATTGATGATAGTGGGGCTGAACCAGGGACCGTTACTCGTTTCAATCACCCATTCAATTCTTGGTATTTTTCATTTGACATGTCAGGGTATCAAGAAACTGATTATACTTTTGAGTTTAGATCGTTTGATGGAATCGATTACAGTCCAATTATTACAAGGACAATTAAGTTGAATGTGGCTCCTCCTGTAATTAGTGTAAGTACTCCAAGCTCTGGCTCAACTTGGTCAGATGGCACCGTCACATTCGAGGGAACTGCTTATGATCAATATGGTTGTCCTAATTCTTGTAGTCAAGATGTAGGAGAAATTTATTTCTATATTAGCGGGCCTAACTTCGAAGGTACAACTCCAACAACTGGTGGTGCTGATTGGTCATGGACATGGGACTTTAGTGGTCAACCAAGAGTTGTTTCTGAATATACATTCACAATTTGGGCATCAGATTCAGATTTTTGTCTTAGTGTTATAGATGAATGCGAACCAGTAACAATGACATTGACTATTGACAATTCTAATTCAGCACCTTTCGTAAGTTTACTGACACCTATGGATGGCGAAAGGCTCTCAGTCTCTGATAATACGATTGAGGGTGTTGCAAGAGATAATGATGGCTCTGTTTCTAGAGTAGATATTACTGTCAGAGATATTTTCAACGGAGATATCATCGTTCACCAACAATCAGTATCTGATTTTGAAACTAATGGAGCATGGTCAACTACTTGGGATCCAACAATTTTACAACATGACTTCGAATATGAGATTGATGTTCAATCATATGACGGATATGATTACAGTGATATTACTACAATCTCAATAATTGCTGATAATCCATCAGATGCTGGGAATAATCAACCTGTATTTAATTCAGAAAATTGGATGCAAGAAATAACTCTTTACTGTGAAATCGAGTCCCAATCTCAAGATAGATGTACTAAGGCTGAGATAGATCTTAATCAATTCTTCACAGAAATCGATAATGGACAGGACCTAATTTTATCTGTCTTTGATTCTGAAGTTACTTCCGATGATAATTTCGCATTAGTAATTAATGTTGGTCAGGATGGAATCGCTGTCTATGATCCAATTTCTATGTTCTTCTACGACTCCGATATGGATGCATGGACATTAGAAAATGTAATTTTCGTAGCGACTGATCCATTTGGTTCTAAAGAAATTTCATTAGATGTTACTTTCACAGTAATACCAATAAGTTTCAAAGTTGATGTTCCTGATGTGACTGTTGTTAAAGATGGAGAAAGTGTAACATTCTCTGGTGTAGGATTACCAGGAAAAACAGTTACTGCTCTGATTAATAAGGTGCCTGCCAATAATACTGTTGTAAATAGTGACTCTACATGGTCTCTAGATATCTCATCTTCTCGATTCGATGAAGGCCCAGTTACACCTGATTTCAGATATGTTGGTTCGGACTATTCAAGTGGTGTTCAGATTTCAGTAGGGGCTGCAGATGATGGGATATCAAGTTTAATGATCGGAATAATTTCAATAGTAATCTTGGCTCTCTTAGGGGCTGTCTTTGTATATTTCTTTGTAGAAATTGAAGATGATGGTGATGATGAAAACGATGATATCTCTTCTATTGAATCCACGGAGAACATGACTTCTAAAGTTGAAGAATCTACTGATGGATGGATTTGGGATGAAGAATCAAATGAATGGATTGAAGACCCAAATTATTAATTTTGATGACTTGAGTCAGAGACTTCACCACCGAAACTTCTTGTATTGATTCAGATTGCTGTACTATATGAGTAACATGGCAGTGCCAAGGCCCGGCGTCCAAGAGAGGATATTATTACACCTCAGAGACTATGTTGAACATGCAGGTAGAGTCGAAGTGCCATTTGCATTATCGCAGATGGGCATCGCTAACTCGGTAGCAATTGCGAGATCTAATGTCCCTAGAGCAATTTCAGGTATGAGGGAACAGGGTCTTCTTATTGAAAGGCAGGCACATGTAACTGGAGTTTCCCGTAAGCGAAAAGCGTATTTTCTTACTGACGACGGGATAAAAGTCGCTAATGGAATTTGGGAAAAAGTAAGTACTCAAAATGTAAGGTTGAAATTTCCCGATGGAAGTTCAAAAAGCATGACTCTAATTAATGCTCTTGAGCTAACTGATTTACCGTTAAGACACGTAGATATCTTGAGATATATCGATGATAATGGTAGTTTAGATTTATCGGTTCTTTCAGCTGAATTAATTGAGAGAGATTTATCAAAACATATTGAGAAGCAACTAGTAACCTCTTTCAATGACCTACCAAGAACTAGAAAATTTTTCGGTAGAGAGAAAGAAGTTGACGATATGTTTAATCTTCTTGAAAAAAGGTCATCTTCAATATTAGTTCCAGGAATTGCAGGCATCGGAAAGACTGCTCTTGCTGGAAAAATTCTTGAGAGATTCACTCATGAAAGAAATTTGCTATATCATCGCTGCCAAGATTGGGAAGGTTCGAGAGCATTTCTTGAGGCTACTGCGGAATGGCAAGCAACAATGGGTAATAATGGGCTTTCAGATTATTTAGCAGCAACACCAATACCACAGTCCAATGTCACGATTGACTTAATCATAGAAGGACTTAAGAATTCTCCAAGTTTAATTGTAATTGACGATTTACATAAAGTTGGCGATGAAACTCTAATTACTATCTTGAGAGGAATAGCAACAAGGATTCCTAACCTCAGTCAAGTAGGTGTAATTATGTTCTCTAGATCTTTTAGAATGGTTGTACCTGAGAAAGACTCTGAAGGAAAAATTCTCACTTTAGTAATGCCTCTTGAAGGATTAGATAAAGAGTCAAGTAAACAGATTCTATCCGCTATGCCAGATATGGATTCTCCTCAATTCCTTCATATTTATTCGCTTTCTAGAGGACATCCACTAGTTTTAGAATTGATAAATAGAGGTAGTGTAGGGGGGACTTTTCACGCTACATTAGAAACATTTGTTGAGAAAGAAATTTTTAGTAGGTTATCTGGTCCACAAAAGAGGCTTCTAGGTGCTATTGCAGTTTTCCGTGAACCAATGCCTCTGAGTGCATTGAGCGATCTTGATGCAGCAATCGATCTTTTAGACGATTTAGTTGAGAAAGGTCTAGCAAGGCAAGCAGACAGTGAAAATTACGATGTTCACGATTTAGTTAGAGAATTTTTAGTACTCTCAATGGAGCAAAATTTACGTCATGAGTTACATAATAATGCAGTCAATTGGTATCGTGGTCGTAAGGCAAGTCCTACTGACAGGATAGAATTTATTCACCATTTACATAATTCAGAACAAATTGAAGAGTTAGCAAAAGTTCTTTCTTCAGAAGGACCAAATCTGGTACAATCAGGGCACACAGAACTTCTAGGAATTTTAAGATCTTTGGACAGGGAAAGTTTCGATTCTATCTCGTGGGGAATTGTAAGAGAACTTAGAGGAGATATTCTATCGATCCAGGGGCATTGGGACGCCGCAGAAAAAGAATATGATGCGGCAATTCCTATAGCACGTAAAAACAAACAAAATAAGGAATTAGCTAGATTATTATCTTCTAGGGCTGATATTGCAGTTAAAAGAGGTGCAATGGATGATGCATTAGAATTACATAGGCAGGCATTAGAAATTCAAATTAAGACCAGAGACGCAGTTTCTGCAGCTCGTTCTTACAATAATATGGGTTATATTTTCCGTCGTCGTAGAGATAATAGGCACGCCTTAGAAGTATACGGTAACGTGGAAGAGTTATTAGAGTCAGAAAGTAATCCAGAATTATGCGATTCAAGAATCCGTCTCGCATCTGCATTTTTGGAGATGGGCGAATTCGATCGTGCTCGAGATCACGCAATGTTGGCCCATGAAGAAACTAAGGATAATGGGCAAGAAACTCTTCACGCCAGAGCTAGAGCAGTATTAGGGAGATATTATGCTAAAATCAAGGATAATGATTTAGCAATGTTACATTACTCCGGTGCTCTAGAGATTATGTCTGAACAGGCGGACCCTCATAGTGCGGTTGAAGTTGAAATGCTATTAGGTCAAGTATTAAGCGACGCGGGTAGGAAAGAGGAAGCTTCTGAACATTATTTAGAAGGATTAGCACTAGCAGAGGCTAATGACTTCCGTCACTTGAAGGGGGAGCTACTTGCCCGTCTCGGTGAAGTTGAGACCGATCGCTCTCAGAGGATGGAGTATCTGCAAAAAGCTCTTTCAGTATTCCGTGAACTTGGTGCAAACGATCGTATGAAGGAAGTACAAAACTCTGTTCATAGAGTAGTCATGGGTCACTAATTTCCTCATTAATACGGCTGCTGATTTTTTCCTCACCAATCATAATTTTAAATTCTGGTCCTGACTGCTCAGAAATGAAAATCATACCTTTGAAATCGTCACCAATTCTCATCAATACCTCACTTTCAGCGAGGTGCGGTGCGTTATTTTTATCTGAGAGATGACATAAAACAACTGTTCTAAGTTCTGGAGTCATAATTTCAGATAAAATTTCTGCAGTTTGGCTATTAGATAAGTGCCCACCTCGGCCACTAATTCTTCTTTTCAGAGAATCTGGATAGGGCCCCTGCATTAATTTATTATGGTCATAATTCGCTTCAATTGAAATATGTGAACACCCTTTCAAATGTCTTTTCAATTCTACAGTCGCCTCTCCTAGATCTGTGACGAAACCCGCTCTATTCCCATCACCGTTACTCACTATCAAAGCAATATTTTCAGCATCATCATGTGGGATTGGTATTGGAAGAACACTTATTTCATCATTAATATTTATTCGTTCTAAATTACCGAATGTTCTACAATCTGATATAGGATTCCAACCCATTTTTATTGCAGTTTCAATATTGCAGTATAGATTTGAACCCCATTTTTGAGATGCTTTCAGCGCAGATTTTGAATGATCTCCATGATGGTGAGTAATAAAAATAGCATCAATTGAACTTGGTTCAATTTTTATTGTTGACAACCTCTTTTCAGTTTGTTTCAACGAGAACCCACAATCAATTAGTACTTTACAACTATCAGATTCTAGTAAGGTAGAATTACCTCTGCTACCTGAACCTAAATGAGTAATCTGTAACCCCATAACAATCATCTCTTGAGCGAACGTTTAGTCCTTCAATTAATCTGTTTCAAATAACAAAAATATCGTTTTTATACACCATTTCGATACCACCAGAATGTATCAATCATGTGCATTTGTCCGAACGACGCTCCATCATGGTCATAAATGCATGAAAGTCGCTAAGGGTAGTTAAGACGAGGTCATAGCATGAGGCGTAAACAGACAGCACTTCTAATGACAGTTCTAATTCTGTCAAGTTTAGCCTTTGTTTCTCAAACTAGGCCACAAGCCCCGGTAGAAAATGTCGACCCAGGTGAAGCCGCAGGGGGCGGACCTCCAGTAACTGATGAAGACGGAGATAAAATACCGGATTTCCATGAAGAAATATTGTTCGGAGAAGATATAATTATTGATTTAGGTACTGAGATAATTAGTGTATCCGGACTTGATTCTAGAAATGGCACTGACAATATGTCTGACCATGACAATGATGGTGCTAGTGCCCTCCTTGAGTATTGTTGGCCATATACGCTAGACAGATGCTTTACAGATAGAGTTTCTTTAACGGGTAAGCCAGGTGATTTAACTGATTCAGGAATGAGAGAATGGCTAGACCCGAGAGTAGCTGATACAGACGGTGATGGTCTACCTGATGGGTATGAAATTTATATGTGTACTGAAGGCGGTCTTGGTTATCTCAATACGACTAATGCATGGACATGTCTTTGGTTCGACCCTTTAGACTCTAGCGATATGTGGGAAGATATTGATAGATGTGCCGATTTTACATTTGGTTGTGGAGATGGTTTTGATGTCGATAGAAATGGCATTATAGATGATACTGAGAAGTATACTAATTCTGAAGAGTATCTTTTTGGAACCCCAGACAATTGGGTAACTGAGAGAGATGGTTTGTGGTGTTTTGGAGAAATTAATCTATTAAATTCTGACTCCTGTCAGAAATCAGTAGAGAGGGAAACCGGAGATGGATGGCTTGGTAGTGACCCTACTGAATCAGATTCTGATTATTATTCTTGGGCAGAAGTTATTTCTGTAGGTTTAGCTGTTCCTGGAGATGGTATTCCTGATGGCTGGGAAGTACATTATGGCCTTGATCCAAGAAATGCTAGTGATGCAATTCTAGATTCAGATTCAGACGGTTGGGATCTCGATAGAGATGGATATATTATTCCTGATACTTCTGTAGCAACATCTAGTTGGGGGGAATCATTTAGCAATTATGAAGAATATATGATTTTTTATGACCAAGGAGTATCTGTGACCCCTGGTCTAAGAAGTATAGAATTATCTCACTCTGACGATAGTTTCTCGACATACGATCAGTCTACTTCGCCGCAATTAGTTGATGCAGCTGTTCATAGTATCATTTCAGATAATCAGAGAGATAGATTACTCGTAGGTTCAGAATTTGGGATTACAGTACTGGACCCCTTTAACGAAGTATCTTCAATGATTAATCTACCATCTGGTTTAGTTTTGAATTCAATGATGGATTGGTCGAATAATGATGGCGACTATCTAATATTGTTAACTAATCAAGGAATGTCAATAGCAGAAATGCAGAACGGAGTCCCACAAATAGATTCAACGACTTTTGAAGACTCTGAATCTAGCGTTTCTTTCGGTTCGATCAATGAGATGGTTGTGCTTAGTACAGGTAGTGGAAGCCTAGATCTAATGCTTTTCTCGGGACAAGATGTTTGGACTGCATCGATATCAGGGCAATCAATAAACTCTCTAATTTATCTTGAATCAATATCTGAGATTTTATCCAATAATGCGGCGAATGTAAATACTGCTTTGCATATGGAAATGGATGGACGTGGCCCCTTACTCCTAATTGGAACGGACGGAGGATTAATGGCTTGGAATACCACAGACGGCTCTGATTCAGTAGGTACTCCTTGGTGGGTATTCAACAGGGAAAACGCGGAAAATTTCGTTCAAAAAGCAGATTTACTAAACGTTTCAAAGTCGGCTATAGTAAATATTCTACAACCTGCAGGTCCTAAAGACGCATCCGGTAATTTTGAGTTAATCACAGGTGCTTGGATTGGCACATCAGGAGGTTTACATCTGATTGATGTTGATAAATTGATATCAATGCCACTAACTGCTTTTGATTCTGAGAGGATGTGGAACCAGGAAAATTGGCTATCAGGATCAAATGATGTTTATTCAATTCATACATTTGCCAATCAAGTAATTGTTGGTTCTAAAGATGGGACTTGGGTTCTTGAAGGAGGTTATCAGGGAGTAACTGGAATGTCAGATAATCAAACATTCCTTCCAGGGTTAGTCAGTTCATTAACTACTTTAGAGTCTTCCGAATCAATAATTTTGTTTGCAGGTATTTCACCTGGGAATTACATGAATATCATGCCAATTGACCCCCAATCTACTGATTCCGATCTTGATGGGATGCCTGATGGCTGGGAATTTATTCATGGGCTCGATCCAACTGATCCATATGACCGTGATAGAGATGCTGACGCGGATGGAATTCTATACGATTCAGAGTTTGGTGAGGGAATTGATAGGAGTTGGACTAATTTGGATGAATTCCGATTCATCACTAACTCTGAAAATGGTTTCAATGGAACAGATCCAAGAAATATTGATACTGATGGAGATGGACTAACTGATGGTGAAGAATATTGGGGTTGGTTCACAGAATCTACTAACTTTGACTGTCACTACTTAAATCAAGAATATATTTGTGATGAAGGAGTAGGTTCTGAAGCGTTATCAGTCCATCTTGAAGGATGGCTTGGTTCTGGTGCTGGTGGAGGGACAGATGGTCCTACTGACCCGACCGACACTGATTCTGATGGAGATGGAATGCCTGATGGATGGGAAATTGAAAATCGAAGATGGGTTGGAGATGTTTATAATGGAGGTAATTTATGGACATTAGATCCAAGAAATCCTAACGATGCTGACGAAGATGCTGATAGCGACGGACTTTCTAATCTATGTGAATATAAGTGGTCAAATTTACTTCAATCAGTTATCAATGAAGGATTACCTTCTCATGGTGAAAGTTCAGATGCAGCGTTAAATTGGACAGCAACTGACCCAAACAATGTTGATTCAGACGGAGATACATTACCTGATGGTTGGGAAGCAAGGTATTCTTGCTCTTGGTCTGTTGATGCAGCGGGATTGAATCCTTTGAATGGCTCTGATGCGTTAAATAACCCTGATGGTGACGGATATGATGTCAATCATAACGGTATATTAGAACTTGAAGAGAGACTCGTAAATTGGATGGAGTTCCATTTGAAATCAGAACTTATCTTTTCAGATAGTACTGACAATGGGATACCTTTCCCGGAGAATTTCACTACATTATTGTTCAATGATACATGGGATGATTTTGCTGGCGGTTCATTCGGCAAGTATTCCAGTAATTCTTATAATAATCTAATCAATGCTACTTCTGAAATAGATATTGGTTCAAGTAATCCACTTAGTTCAGATTCTGATCAAGACGGAATGCCAGATGGTTGGGAGTTTTTCCATGCCCGATGGAGTCTTTTTGATAGTGCTTGGTCCCTAAATCCAGTCAATGAAAATGACCGTATAGGCGACCCCGACGGAGATGGAATGAATAACTGGGAAGAATATAATGTAATTTCTAGTAATCTTTCAGAGATAGACAGTCTAATTACAGTTCCACAATTCTATCTACTTTACTTTGGAGGAGAGTATCTCCCTAATCCTTGGTTATCTGCAGAATCCTCCAGTTCCTTTGGTTCATTTTTGTCACCTGAACAGATAAATCTTACGGGTTTTACAGCAGATCCAAATAATCCAGATACTGACTCGGACGGATTACTTGACGGTATGGAGTTAATTTTCACAAAATGGAATTCAACAGATGGTGTTTGGACCCTAAATCCACTTGTTCCAAATGATGGTAATTACGACTCAGATAATGACGGTATCTCTGATCAAATTGAACTTAATTTAACACTAAACAATCCATTTAATGGCGGGTTATCTCCTCCTGATGCCCCTCGTCTATGGGAAGAAGCAGAATATCTTGACCCTTCTGAGGCTGAAAACAGAGTATACAGGATTCTATTCAACAAAGAAGGTAGAGCTCAACTCGCGCTTCAGCAGTTTACAGATTGGCAAGGCGGGGCAACTGCAAAACCTCTTTTGAAAGCATTGTTTGGAGTTTCAGATCCTACTACTGAAGATACAGACAGAGATGGAATGAGTGATGGTTACGAATATTGGTTCACTGAATGGAATCTCGAAGATAATCGTTGGGAGATGAATCTTCTTACAGATACTGATATTTTCTTTGATAGTGACGATGACTCTTATGATTGTAATGGAGATGGAATAATTACTCCCTCCGAATCTTTCGACAATTTGGCAGAGTTTGAGTCTAGGATTTATGGCAAAAAATTAGCAATAGATAGCATTCCTAATGGAACAGGCTTAGTATCGTACGGAGCTGATACTGTGAATGCATACATGGATGAACAATCTATGAGTTATTCCTTAGCTCTGAGTCAATTATATGTTACGTTCTCTACGAAATCTATATCTTCTTTCGAGAGAACTGGATTGATTAACCAGATTAATCCTGATAACTTCAATATTAGTTTGGCTGGAATTAGTGACCCTACAGATTCAGATTCTGATAGAGATGGGATGCCTGATGGTTGGGAATATTGTTTCTCGATATATGGTCAGTACTTACCAGTTAATGACTACAGATGGTCAATGAACCCAATAAATCCACTCGATGTAAATTATGATCCTGATGAAGATGGTTGGTATGACAGGCAATGGGAAGATGTCCCTGCGATTCAAGGTAAATGGGAAAATAGACAATTTACTCCCGCGAATATAGAAGATCAAATTAGTAATGGGCTCGCCCCTCTATTCTTTAGCAATATTATGGAATATGAAAATGGGACATTACCATTAGATGCTGATTCAGATGATGACTCTATGGTAATGAAACCAGTATTCAATAATGGTGAAGTCACAGACTATATTCAAGATATGAATTTAAGTGATGGTAGAGAAGTTTTCAAATATGGTACTAATCCTTTAGATAACGATACAGATGGAGATATGATGCCAGACTTCTATGAATATTACAGAGGTTGGAACGAAACTAATGACAATTGGTCATCATATCTCAAAATTCAAGTCCAATGGGAACAAATTTCAGCGAATAATCTGAAACCAGTTTTGATTTCTAATAATGTCATATCTAGACCAGTTCTGAATTGGGTATGGTTTACACATGATGCAACAGACGCGAATGATGCAGGCCAAGATGCTGATAATGATGGTGGTTGGGACTGTTCAGGAGGGAATTGTGTCTACCAACCTTACAATAATTTCCAAGAATATTATGGGGTTGTAAATGCTTCATTATCTTCTCCTACATTAGTACGTCAATCTTTATTAAATGACTGTTCAGGAAATTATGTAGAAGAATGGTGGCAATTAAGAGAGTCTTTGTTAGGTACATGCTCCGGTTCATCTGCCCTGACATCTAATTATTTCAGAATGTATAAAATCAATAATAATGACCAACTCTTTGCCTTAATAGTTGATGATAATGATTTGGATTATCAGTATCTAGATACAACTGACGATGAGACCCTCTGTAGCGGTGAATGGGCAGATTCCTATGAGAGATTTGCAGGTGATCAGTATCATTTCCCTAATATTGGACTCGGCGAATATGTATATGGGTGGTGGACTTTAGATATTGATGGAGATCAGATCGCAGATGGTACAGATCCAACTAAATGGGATACNGATGGAGACTGGTTAAATGACTTCTTTGAGATCGAAGATGATATGTTANATGGAGTCCGTGGAAATAGTGCTTCGCCNATAAGATATGACGATCGAACTACTACCTGAGATTCATTGCATTAATTTGCTANNGTACTTTCGGTTGATANATGGACAATGAAGGGGAGATGCCATCTCCTNCAGNTTCTATGGAAGAGAAACTGCTTTTTCTNCAAGAGAATCTNTCNAATTTTGTTAAGCAGTATAATCTACCNATAATTGAATCTGCATTAGTNATCTCAAAATACATCAATATTCTTCTTAATGAATTAAAAAAGAAAGCATCTCTTGAGAAAGAAAATNTACCTCNGGAAATAACTGATCCATGGNCTATTANAGGNGAGGTAAAAACTCCAAAAATAGAGGATTTCCCGTTAGATAAACTGATGCAAAACATAGATCAAGACCGCATGGATATATTTGATACAATTATTAGAACTATAATCAATGGCTCAGAGATTCCATTTGTGAATGTGGTAATGCTACTAAGGGACTGGGAGAGGGTAATTAGAACCCAATTAGTGAAATCTACA
The DNA here is from genome assembly GCA_002730775.1 of Methanobacteriota archaeon. Lineage (GTDB taxonomy): Archaea > Thermoplasmatota > Poseidoniia > Poseidoniales > Thalassarchaeaceae > MGIIb-O2. The sequence continues at coordinate 23,987 of PCAW01000009.1, forward strand.
AGCCCCGGTCATCTATTCAGTCCCCTAGAGTTAGATGACAATTTTTAATCATTCATTTTCGGCTTTAGCAACTATTCTGCTTGAAACAAAAAATGCATCTCCNATAGACCAAACATATAGTAGAAACCACAAAATCACAGTGAAGAGTAATGGNAACTGTATCAAGAACCAGCCATTTGCTTTNTCGTGTTGCCGATTAAAATGTTGACCTAAAAAAAGGAACGGTATAAGNGCTAGAATAATNGTGAATAACGGTCTCAAAGTCCCCCATGGTCCAATTCCTCCATTGAGTTCACTCCAAATAACTCCAATGACACCTAATCTACTTACTTTTTCTAGCTCTTCGTCTTCAGCAATANTGACTACAAGCTCNTCTGTCATATACCNNGCTAGGAATANCTNAATGATGAATATAGCGATTGTATGTATGGGAAAACACCAACTATCNCCTACTTATCCAAATTACCATGGGTNCCCCCAGTGTGTTAATCACNGGCTATCCAAAATTTTCTAATTTCGAACANAACGTNTCTGAAAAGATANTATCATTANTAAAANAAATGGATTTCGGAAAAACCAAAATTTTTACAGAATTATTATCNGTTGATGAATTTGGTAGTAATTTAACTGCTAATAGGATTAAATCNGGAGAAACTTTTGATGTNATTATACATTTAGGATTTTCATCAAAATCCGANAAAATNCGTTTTGAAAAATATGCATANAACGAGTATAAAATGTCCCAACCTGATAATTCNGGGCGTTGTATATCTAANGGTGAAATAATTNAAAATCAGAAAGAAAGGCACCANACAAATGCTGATTTATTACCTCTNAATTCTGAGTTTAAAGCAGAATCTCANATAGAATGGAGNGAGGATCCTGGNNGATATATTTGTAATGAAACCTACTTTAATACACTAAATACNATTAATAANAATCCAATANATAATGATATNAAAGTTATTTTTATTCATCTNCCNTCTGAGTTTATNCTAGATATTTCAAAACAAACTGAAATCATTGTNCGCTTAATTAAATGTATGACTAAGCCTTATCTGGAAGTTGTGGCAGGATTAATATTTGATGTAAATAATAGAATTTTATCTTGTCGCCGCCCCAAAGAAAAATCATGGCCATCATGGTGGGAATTTCCTGGAGGCAAAATTGAGTTTGGAGAAACTCCTCAGATTGCATTATCTAGAGAGTTAAAAGAAGAACTTTCTCTAAATGTGTCACCCTCAAGAGTTATCGCTGAGCAATTTTTTAACTATGATGATAAATATGTGAAATTAATGGTTTTGAATTGTGGAATTATCGAAGAGGATAGAATTAAGTTATTAGAGCATGATGAAATGAAATGGTTATCAAAAGAGGAATTGTTTGATGTAAATTGGTTACCTGCTGACTTACCAATAGTTGAAAAATGGTCTATTGAAGGTATTCCTAATCCTCATCGATATTGATTGTTGGATTTCCTCTTTTATCAAACCATTCTGTTGGTTCACCATCTCTTCTCATAGCCAATTCATCTCCAGAAAATCTTGGAAACTCATTCCTTCCTTCGTGCCAAGTTTGTTGTTCCAACCAAATATCGATATCTTCACCTGAAATTTCAATTTTAATCATACCCCCAAGTGCCCCTTCATCTACAACAAAAGAAACTTTTCCTGAGATGGCAGCTTGTCTTGAGATCAAAAAATAGGTGTAACTATTATCCGAATTTATCGTCATAACATCAAGGGCTGTATCTAAAATTCTTTGTATTCTGATTTGATTTAATAAAATATCAAAAGTCGATGAAGTTCCATGAATTATTTGTTCTTTATTTTTCGTTGGAAATACTCCTTTTCCAGGTATTTCATTTATCTCACAATCAGGGAAAAACATTTTTATCGAATGCAAAATTTTTTCAGCATCTTCATATGGTTGGACCGTAGAAGTTATTCTAATCACTGGTTCCATGAATGTCCGTCCAGCCCAACAGTCATGAGTTCTCTGTATGAATAATCTCCCACTAACACGAATGATTGAAATTGAATAGTTGCTGAGGTGTATCATGGCAGAGCGCTCTAGTACCATCTCCGGAGCGTTATTATTGGCACCAACACTTTGTATAGTGGCATTAAGATTCGGCCTTACTAGAATCAACGAAGTAATTTCAAACGATATAATAATCGAATTTTCTATACACACCATTGCACTTATTGTCGGTTTGGTAATGTTTTCAAGGTATAGGGTAATTGAAGATCATGAATATCATCGCTCCGCAACGATAAAAAGACTTCGTAAATCATATTCTCAAGAAGATAAAGGGTTGTGGGATAAATCTGAAATCGCTATTAAAAAACTCGAAGAACAATCTTCTGAACAACTAAAGGGCCGGAAAGGGGCATTAATACAAGCTAAAATGTCTGGAAACATAGGTTCATTGAATGCAGAATCATTTGAGAAAGAGGTCGATATCGATGATGAAATTGAAGTAGTCACTCATCATAGAAATATAGGTACAATTATAGATGAAGTAATAATTGAAAAAAATAATACCGAGTCCCGTAAATCATTTTTATCAAAGAAATTAGAAAAATCCGCTCTCAAGAGATTAGAGAAAAAAAGGCTCAAGGCTGCCAAGAAAGAAATTAAGAAATCCAATAATAAGTCTAAAGTAAAGGGATACAATCAAAATGATGAAAACCAATGGGATATCTCTTCAAAAAATCAATTAACACCAACAGTTGCTTCGTGCAAAGAATGCGGTACTCTAAATAACTCAAATAATCCATATTGTACCTCATGTGGGACATACTTATCGTGAAAATAAAACAATTTATAGGGAATCGATAATAAAATAAATNTAGGTGAGTTNATGTCAGTGAAAAGAGATTATTATGAGGTTCTAGANATTAAAAGAGATGCTAGTCAATCAGAAATTAAGAAATCATTTCGTAGTTTAGCGAGNAAATTTCANCCTGATAAGAATCCTAATGATCCAGAATCAGAATTAAAATTCAAAGAAGTNCAAGAAGCGTATGCGATTCTNTCAAATCCNAGTGAAAAGAGAAAATATGACNCTTATGGGCATAACGGTCCAGGGGGCTCACCATTCGGGGCTGGCGGATTCCAAGGCGTGAATATTAGTGTTGAAGATTTGTTTGGAGGAGGNTTNGAGAGTGTTTTCAGCTCAATTTTTGGTTCNNCNAGTCCAAGAAGAAATAAGAGGCAAAGAGGTTCTGATTTACTTGTNAGTCATTCNATTCCATTTGAANCTTTAATGAATGGGTGTGAAGAATCATTAGAATTTGAGGTNCTAAAAACATGTAANGATTGCAATGGNNTTGGTTCAAAAAATATGGATGATGTNAGAGAATGTCCTGCTTGTGATGGGCGTGGTCGTATCCAAAGAATAGAGAGATTAGGNCCATTNACTCAACAAGTAGTTTCTGATTGTCNATCATGCAAAGGAGAGGGTAGAATTATNCAGAACCCTTGCTCTAATTGTAGAGGNNAAGGCCGTGNTAATCAGACTAAAAAAGTACAATTTACAGTCCCTCCAGGTATAGAAAACGGNCAAAGACTTAGGATGTCAGGTTATGGGGAATCATCTAAATCGGAAAACGGTGACCCNGGTCATTTGTATATTGAGATAGANGTTCAAGAACATGAATGGTTTGAAAGAGATGGTGCTGATTTACTNATGGCATTACCTTTAACATTNACAGATTTGGTACTTGGTACTACGGTAGAAATTCCTCATTTAGATGGTGAAATTNTGAAAATTAAANTTCCTCCTGGCTCAAAACCTAGTCAAACAATTTCTGTAAAAGGTCGTGGTTTACCTAGTAACCGAGCACGTAATGGGCGTGGTTCAATTATGGTACTTTTAAAATTAGATATGCCTGAAAAAATCACTAGAAGCTTCAAGAAAAAATTGATTGACATCAGAGATGAAATGAATTACTCTAATGAAGATCTCGAAGAGAAAATCCGTAAAGAAGCTAGATCAAGACGCAATGGTTAAGTCCATTCAATAATTTTATTTGGTGTCGCAGCCAATGGCTCTCCCTCAACTAGTCCTGATAATTCTAAAGCTAGTTTTGCAGATTCCCCCTCTAATGCAACCCTCAGGAATATTTGTGATTTCTTAGGCAAAATATCTATGAATATTTCATCTTCTTTTGAGAGATAATTAGGTGAAACATCAATGATTGATAGTTTATTTCCTTCTGGATAATTTAGTTTGATTGATGCAACTTCCCACGCCCAATCAGAGGTTTTCAACCCCAAAAGAAGATTTTTACTATCTTCAGAAATTTTCCAAGCACAAATTTCAATTTGTTCAGTGAGATGCCTTAGTTCAGGAAGACCCCATATTTGATTTATTGAACTCCAGGGGCTTTCTCCTAACTGCATTAAAGCAGAATCCAATATTCCTTGAAAATCGCCATTCTCATTTCTTTGTTGAGATATTCTTTCTCTAATTCTAATTAATTTTTTTCTTTCATGCTGTTGCATTTCTATGGAACCATCACCAAGTCGTAAAATCACGCCTCTGTTCCAGAATAATACTATCATTAGAGGACTTAACATCAAAAATCCAATCAAGATATAGAAATTATTGAACATCCAAGAAAGGTCTTCATAATCTTCAATAATTGGGGCTTCATATTCTCCAAGATATTCTAATTTAAATATATAATCAATTTCAACATTTTCAGCAGCTCTTCTTTCTATCCTTAGTGAATGGTTTCCGTAAGGTAAAACAATTACCTGGCCATTGGATGTGTTTACAAGTGCACCGTTATTTTGATTAATCTCTTGTATGGTATAGTTTACTTCGGATTTAATTACTTCATTCAGATAAACTTTTGAACCATTTCCGTCTAAAATTTTAATCCAAAAAATATCTATATTATCTCCACTATGGAGGCTCCCTGAGGTCTCAGAATCCAATCCTACTTCATTCCATCTTTCATCCGGTGACTCTATCCATTTGGACTCTGGTGCATCAGAAAATTTTATTCCATCCATAGCTCTTAATGGATTTAATGAAAGGTTCCACCTAGTTGTTTCACTTGATTTAATCCTAATTTCTAAAGAAGATGTATTTCCATTAGATTCAATTATATCGGGGCAAAGTCCATTTGTAAAAGAGATATTCTCTTTATCTCCATAATAGTCAATCAAAAATAATTCAAATATAACGCCCTCATTGGTAGCGGTACAAATTAGTGATATTTTCATATCAGCACCCATTCTAAACAAGATAGAATCTCCATTTGAATCTGATTTAGCAATATATGATTCATAGTGCCAAGAAGTATGATAGGTTAATGGCTCTCCATGATTCCAAGGAATTTGTAATTCTTCCCCATTACCAGATTCATTTGTCTGGTTATTTCTATATAATTCAAATTTGTATGGCTGAACTTCTTCATCGGTTGTAGAAATAATACGAATCCATAATTCGCTTTCTTTTGGGTACTCAAAAAGATTCTCTTGTTCGCTTAAGTCATTTGAAACTAATTGTTTCACACTTTCATTACGATGCCACAGTTCAATTTTAATGTCATTGTCACCAGTAATTTCAGAGATTACAATAATATCACCTGGTTCTCCAAAAATTTGTATGGAATCTTTGTCAGAATGATTGTCTAAGACTCCTATGAATTCAATATATCTATGATTCCCCTCAATTAACGAGTTACAGTTACCAAGGAAGCAATTGTCTTCGGTCATTAATGTATGGTAATCTCCTGGATTTCCAGGTGATGGTATTGAATCTATTAAATCTGAATCTTCAATGTTAGAAAAATCATTAACCATAATCATATTAATAAAAACATCATCAATGCTCAAATCAGTACTTGAAAATAAACTAACAATCGCTCCTTCTTCAAGAATTCCACCCCATTCCAATTCATGGCTATCTTCTAAACTAATTATATCTCCATTGTTATTAATCTCAAGAGTTAATCCAGAACAACTAACTTTCAAGCATGATGCACTGTACCAGAAAGGCCCTTCAAAAACAATAATTTCTTCAAAAATTATATTTTTTTCTTCATTTTGTCCGCTAACGAACATAATACTTGAACTGATAAATAGTACTGTTATCAGTAGTGCAGCGGTACGTCTCACATCTCTTCGGACACGGTCTCCTCTTAGAATGCTTCAAGCGAAATGCTTCGTCCGCACTATGTATGGAAGAGAGGCCGTTAGCTCGAAGCGTAGTCGCTAGACAGCGTTTTGGGCGTTTATTTAGCCTAGGTGATCGAAACTCACCTAGTTCTTGGACTCCTGCTATTATTCTAGGTAATGATGATGAAAAATTACCATATTCAATGGCACCTTTTGAATATTCTAGAGATTCTAGTAGTTTACCTGCTAAAATTTCTATTAAGACAAGAACATATCTTACTTTGCCCTTCAATCAGTTAGATACATGGGTCGCTAGTGAAGGATTAGTTCTCCCGCCAAGCTTAGTCGAATCTAATTCTGGAGAATTTGGTATTGGGAAAGAAATATTGCCTGTCTCTTGGCAATCTTTACATCATGATTTAAGTCTCAATAATGAAGATCTAGTGCCATCAATAATCATCCTAACTGATGCTCCACAATTAGCCAATCAAAAAGGCTTACTATCTGAGGCGTTATATATTATCAGAACGCGTTTCCCATCATCATTAATTTGGACACCAGGGATAGGTGGCCCAGATAACTGTGCAATTTTAACATGGATGGGTGTTGACATTTTTGATCTAGGGAGATCAAGGCACGCCAGTTCTCTCGGGGTTATTTTATCAGAAAACGGCCCGAGAGAAGTCGAGGAATCAATAAATGAAGATTCCTCAATGAAATATCAAATTCAATCTTGGAAAAACTCACTTGCAGCAACTAGAGTCGCGATTAGAGAAGGTAATCTGCGCGAATTAGTAGAGAAACAGTCTATCTCCAGTCCAAGGTCAGTAGAGAGGTTGAGAGTCCATGATTCTATGATGTCTAATTTAGATGGTGGAAAATCAGGCTTAGCAAGAATCAAAGGCCAATTTCATGAACTCAGATGTCACAGTTTCTCTAGTCGTAACGACCCCCTTATCCAAGATTGGCGTAGAAGAGTTTCTGGCAATCATCAGCCTCCCTCTCACCAATCCAAAGTGATGGTATTGTTACCTTGTTCAGCAACCAAGCCTTATCGCCTATCTGCTTCACATAAGAGATTTAGCCGTTCAATCACATCTAACACAATCCATGAGGTAATAGTTACTGCACCACTTGGCTTAGTACCAAGAGAACTTGAAGATATCTGGCCTGCTGCCAACTATGATATTCCTGTGACTGGAGAATGGGATATTGATGAACTCAAAACAATCCGTGAAATGACTCATCAGTATATTTCTAGAAATAATTTTTCAAGAGTTTTAAACCATAGTGGAATCGATATAGAGCATGAATCGATAGAGATTATTGATACTAGGAAGGGATTAACTGCGGGCTCTTCCGACGCTCTAGAATACCTTCAAAAAATGGTTGAAAAATCTGTAAATGACTTTTCCTTGGAAGATCCTAAAGAAAGTAAACATAGGCTTGGGAAACTGCGCGCTCTTTCTAGATTTCAACATAATACTGATGATTGGTTGGATGGTACAGGAATACAGGGAAGGCCTCCTATTTTCACAATACGTAAAGAAGGTAAACAATTAGCATTATGGAACCCAAGACTAGGACGTTTCTCATTCACTAAAGCATGCCTTCCTCTATTAGCAGAAAGTAATAAATTTCCTATTGTTAATATTACACCTGACATAGATTGGCGCGGTGATTTGTTTTCTTCTAATGTAATAGATTATCAAGGTAGTATCCGGATTGGAGATGAAGTTTTAGTATACCAGAATGATCAACTTATTGGGTCTGCTAGAGCCGAAGCCGCAGGTTGGGAATGGCCAAATGGACCCAGTAGATTGGCGCGCGCTCAACACAGATTGTAACAGGAATTGGTTGTTTGAGTTTGCGTAGCGATTAAAGAGGGGCAGCAAGTCGGCCGGCTACCTGAGGGCTTCATATGGCACGCATGCACAGCAAAGGAAAAGGAACTAGCGGGTCTTCTAAGCCCAATAATGATACAGCACCTTCATGGTCTGAATCAGATAAAGGGACTGTTGAGGAATTAATATTAAAATACGCTAATGAGGGACATTCTTCAGCAAAAATTGGGACTTTACTGAGAGATATGCACGCAGTACCTGATGTCAGATTAGTTATGGGTGAAAGAATTTCTCAGACACTTTCACGTAATAATTTAGATTCTACATATCCTGAAGACATGATGAATTTGATGCGCAAAGCATTGAGCCTTATCGATCATCTTTCAAGCAACAAAAAAGATTTACACAATCGTCGTCAGTTAGAACTTTGTGAATCAAGGCTTCGCCGTCTAGCGAAGTACTATGTTGGAACAGGGCGTATATCTTCGACATGGACATACAAACGCGATCAATTGAGATTGATGGTTGAATGATTTCTGCGTATAAGATTTGAACTACCCCCCTACTCGAAGTATTATGAGGTTACTAGTTGATGAGACCCAGTTTTCTTTGGTCTCAGAAATTTTATCTTCTGCCTCGAAAGAAATTGGACGGCTAAATGAACCATTACTACTACTATGCTTACCTACTTTGTCTTCATCTTTTTCAATGGCAGCGATAGAATCATCTTTAGTAGATAACGGTGTAACCTATCGTAGAAAGTTTTCCATTGAGGAGCCAGATAATTTCCCTTGGATTAAGATAATAGATGATGATTCAGAAAAGACCTCTCTCGAAACCAACCCATTTAGATTGACAATATCTACATTGATTGTTGACGGATTAATTAGCCATAAAGGAGACTCTAGAAAAGGACCCTTGACTTCTGTTGCACAAGCCCACGCTCTTGCTCAATTAATATCGCCAAATGGTCACAGAACACGTAGATTACGCCCATGGTTAATATCTGGGAATTGGATTAATTCTGCTATGGATAATACCTACGATCCCCTTTATTCTGCATTAAGAGATATTCTCTTAGAGGAGGGAATAATCAAGGTAGTTCCAATTCCAGAAGTCCCTGAACCAAATGTCTCAGAATATGAATGGATAGATGAAAATGTATTAAACGCGATTTCTTCAAGGTGGATAAGTCTTGATTTGGAAGGTAAAGCTAGAGTTTTATCTAACTTAGTTAGAGATTCATTAATTAAATCAAAGCCTTCAACTTCTAGATTAGAAGAAATTGTTTGGCATTGTGTTTTGGCACCGGGATGGTCCACAGATTTAGCCGGACAGGTATCCTCTGCTAGATTATATTGGGATGAAAATAATTCTAATATCGCATCTAGTAAAGTTATTGATAAATTAATTAGAGATGGTGTGATATAACTACTCTTCAATTCTAAGCATAACTTCGCATCCAGCACATTCTATCCTTAATGGTCTAACTTTTGATTCGACAGTATTACTCGTGCCACAAGCCGGGCATTCGATTCTAGGTAATTTATTTCTTCTAATTCTATCTTTAGTTAATTTCGGAGATACAAGTGAAATTGGGAATACTAACAAGACACTAGAGGCAACAATTGCGAGAACTATTTGCATTGGCATACCCAATACATAGATTACCAACGATAATCCACCTAAGGATGATACAGAGATTAGAGCTGGTGCGCTGCTTCTATTCCTGGTCAAGAATAATCCCATACCAATTGCTATACACAAGGCGAAAACACATAGCATTGCGGAAATTAGAGGGCTGAATGCCATATTTCCTGATGGCAGAAATTCAATTCTGAAATTTCCATCTACGTCTATATCATTTTGTTTAATATTTATTTCTTCTAAGAAAATCCATCTTCTATGTTGAAAATCAATATTTTCGGCTGAAACAGGACCTAATCCAGCCAACATAGAAGTTTTAATTTCTAAGTTGATATTTGCCTCATCCCAATAATTATTTGAAGGATTACGAATAAAATTTTCAATTATCAACTGTCTTTCATTATCGACTACAGAATAAGAAGTTTCAATCTTAATAGTAATTTTTTCAGCAGCAAAAGATCTCGTTCCACCCATATCTATTTGATACTCCGTAGGTCCCAAATCAACAGGATTTATTCCAATAATCGATTCAATATCTAAGGATAAACCATTTTGCATAAATGATCTCATGTCTGAAGACGAACCAGTAATGTGAGATGTTAATGCTAGTAATTCATCATCGTCTACTTTACCATTATTTCTATTAGATGTTGCAACAGAATCAGAATACGAATTCAAATTTTTCCACCAACTATTTGAGTCTAAACTTGAATTGCCGATATTATCCATCCCCCACCTCATCCATTGAGACATAGCACTGTCAAAGGAGATTTCAATTTTCTTTTCAATTACATCTCCTTGAAAATCCATATCTATTTCAACACTGATTTCAGAACCGCTATCTCTTAGAGGTTCTGAAGATGGATAATAACTTCCTCCTCCTCCATTTTCGTCGTCAACATCTATGTTGTGATTTTTTGAAGCAGATATTTCCAATCCTGATTGTGGTGACAAAATGAATTCAGTAGAATAAGTGCCGCTATCAGTCTCTTCGGGCATTTCCCAGACAAATGTTACTTCAACACCTGATTCCAGAGGAGTTGCAATTGGGCTTAGAGTTAATGGGGTGCCTTGTAGATTAAAATTACCGCTAGATAGAGACCACATTTCTCCTCCAAATCCTGAATTCAGTACAATCGGGAAATATACAAGACCTGAAGTCACACTTGCCTCTTTAATTCTGATATCTACTAATGGCATTTTCGCTGTGACTTTCCCAACGAAATCCTCTGAACCCCATTTGAATGTCAAACCTGCGTCCTGTGAGGGGTTTGAGAAAAGTAGGCTATTAACAAAAAGAGATACCTCTACCCTATCCCCATCATTTAAAGAACCAGAAGAAACTTCTACTGTGATTTCTAGATTGCCTTCAGCGTTAAGAAATGGTTCTACGCCATTAAGTCCTGAATTCCCTGAATAGAATGAACCTCCAATTCTAATGTCTAAAGTTGCATTAATTGTAACACCTGCTGCCCCCTCAACCAAGTAAGGAATGGTGAAAGTCCAGGTTTCTGCGGGGTAATCTCCCTCAGTCCCCCAAGTGGTTTCCCACGAACCAACTTCAACTTCGCCTTGTTGCCATGCTGTGACTGTTGCTTCTTGCTCATCAGAAAGTTCATTCTCAAACGGTGAAAGTTTACCATTAGATGACTCATCTAATAAAAATAGGTCAAAACTAGTATCACTGCAGCAAGATATGTCATCTCCTACTGCATCTTGAGCATATGCGGGGGCGGTACAAAAAGAAAGCAACAATAGTCCAACTATGGTCAAGGACCTAGTGGCCAAGTGCCCGTTCATGAACTCCTGTGGTTAACTTATTAGACTTCAATGCGACGCTTAATAGATACAAATAAACACAATTTAACCTTATTATTAATTTATCCATGCAACCAAAGTAGTTCTATGACATCATCATTAATAGATTCGATTTTAGCATACCCTACTCTTTCTAATTGAACTATATTATTTTTAATAATCTGAATATCCTCGATTACACCTTCTTGAATAATTAATTCATTACCATTTGGGATAGTCAAAACTGCATTTTTACAAATTGATTTTGGAACCCAATGTACAATCGGTCTCTTATCCATACGATCTATGGATTGAATAATTCCAAAAGATTTTTCTATTTTAATATCCGCAAAATCTTTCAAACGAATTTGTGCTTTCTCTAAATCTTCACTTTCTATATAAATTTCTAAATCTTCCAAACTCCATTCTCTGTGACCCTCAATTTCATTTAGAGGATGCTTATTTAGAATCAATTTTTTCTGTATTTCAAAATTATTGTTATCCAATTTTATTTCTTTAGGGTTTCTGACAAAAATCCTTCTTTCACATCTAGAATCAATTTTACTGGAGTTAAATGACTCAATTGTTTGCAGAGATACAGAAATATCTTTTTGGGTCAATCCAAGGTCTACCCAATAATCTCTCATTGCCTCGGAATCAAAACCCCTTCTCCTAAGAGCCCTGAGTGTCGGTAATCTAGGGTCATCCCATCCCGAATAATTCTTATTTTCTATTTCTTTTCTCATACCGGATGTAGAAAAACTTCCAAACTCATGAATTTTTACTCTACCCCAATACATAGTTTCAGGATAATCCCAACCAAAATGATTGTACAGCAAAGTTTGTTTTCTGGTAGAATCCATCAAATCTTTACCTCGGATAATATGGGTGACTCCTTGTTCATGATCTTCTATTGCACTTTGAAAGTCTAATAGAGGCCAAACTTTGTATTTATCACCAACCATTGGATGGTAAGAATGTTGTATTCTTAATGCAGGCCAGTCCCTAAGAGCTGGATTTGGGAGGTTCATGTCTGTTTTTACTCTTACAACTGCCATACCCTCGGTAAGTTCTCCAATCATCATTTCATTCCAATCTGAAAGGTTTTCTCTCGGGTTTTTATTCCTACATTGACATTCTTTGGAATTATCTCTTAATTTCTTAAAATTTTCTGCAGAACATTTACAGACATAGCCGAATCCTTCATCTAACATTTTAACAGCATAACGCAAGTAGATTTCCATCCTTTCAGAAGCTCTAACTATGATATCTGGTTTTTTACCTGTCAACCATTCATAATCTTCTTCAATCCAACTATATGCTTCCTTTAGTGGAGGTTTAACCTTTGAATCTGTGTCATCAAATCTTAGAACTATTTTCCCATCATAAATTTTAGCATACTCAGAATTAATTGTAACTCCTCTAGCATGACCTAATGTTAGGGGGCCATTAGGATTTGGTGCAAATCTTAAAATCACCTTTCCACTAACTGCATTTGGTAAATCTTTCAAGCCAGTTCTTTTAACTTGTTTTTGTCTATTTAGGGCCTCTGGATTAGTATTTTCCAATATCTGACGAACTACCTCTATTCCTTCATTTTGAGCCAAATAATTAGCATTCTCGACTTCAATATCTACTAATTGCTTTAATTCTCTTGCTCTACTTCTCAAATCGGATCTTTCCCCTAGTATCCTTCCTAATACAGAACCTGACTGTCCAGCGCCATCGTATTCAACAGCATTTTGTAGAGCATATTTCCTAACAATATTTTCGATTTCAGAATCCCATTCTACCGCATCAGTCATATTATCATCCTAACCACTAGACTTCTGCATTTCACTATTTACCATTCACTAATCGATGATTGTTTAGTATTTCCTTCTACCTGACCTCTTTTCGGCATAGGTTTTCTATTCTCTTTTACCCAGATATTTCCTGTTGTTACCCATGACCATCTCAAATATTTATTTGGATATTCGCCTTTAACTAAATTTTTTATTGCGACTCTAGTTTTCGGGTCTGAAGGATAACCACTGCCAATTTCTAAGCCTAATAATTGACCTATTTTTTCAATTTCCTTGTCTCTATGAACTTTTGCAAGAATACTTGCTGCGCCAACAAGTATATTCTCTAAATCCATTTTATGTTGAGATTTAATAGACCATTGTCTCCAACTTGAACCTAATGAGGAACTAACACGATCTCGGAATCTTTTTTCATCGGTATCACATGCGTCCAAATATATTTCTCCATTATATTTTTCAGCCTTTGTAGCAACTATTGCTTCTTTAAATAATTCAACTTCTAATTTATTTAGATTAGAAATCTCTCTTTCAGTATCTATTCTTGAGGCGCTACAAGTAATTAATCCAACATCCCACTTCCTTTTCTTTGCCTGTAAGAATATTTGCTCTGCTAAGAAAACTCTCTTTTTCTTAGATAAAGACTTAGAATCTTTAACACCAATCCTCATTAAAATTTCTAAATCGGTACTTGGCATACCTAAGGCACAAACAACAAGTGGTCCTATCGCGGGGCCTCTNCCTGCCTCATCAACTCCCAATTGATACATTTACTCCTCTTTCTTTCTTTTACCTAATTTTGATAGTCTTGATTCAAAACCATCTTCATTTAAATTAGAGTTCTGTGGATGTATTTCTTTTTCTATATTNATATCATCNGCCAATTCTACAATATCATCCAGTGCATCTTCAGTCATTGCNTTATCTAGAGAGTCNCTAGCCATTTTAATATCAAACTTAGAAGTAGTATTANTCTTAAGNGGTTCCTTTGGCTTAGATTTNNTCATAAAATCAGACTCAAAACCTTTAGAATCTATNGTTTCACTTTCTATGAAAATTTTCGTTTCGGTTTTTTTCATGAATTTTGACATCCATTCTCCAGCTGTAGGAGTATCTTCTTCTGAAGGTAGCCCTAATCTTTTCCTATCTTGTTCTAATCTGTATTGAATAGCTTTGNCNACNCCNATACTTCCNAATATTATTACNACNANGCTGATTATCACTGTCTGCCATACTCTGAAGAATTCAATAATTATTGANCCTCCATCTTCATTATTTGCATTATNTAAATTTTCTTGAAATAAATCTTTATCTTCAGTAATACTTTTCTCATAAATTATTCTGGGATCNCTAATTGATCTTGCTTCAATTGATAGTGTNGGGCCTTCAATGAAAAACATAGTTTGAGAAATTTCATCATAAGAAATATTCATCCAAGCAGTGAAATTAATTGATTCCCCTATCTCNACATCTAATACCTCAAATGAACGTGGATTGTTCGANCTTTGCCCTTCTGCCTCTGGNGGCAACTCTAGTTCAAAGTCAGTGAAGATATTACAATCTAAATTCACNACTATTCCATCATTAATATTGCCTTGATTTTCCATTGTCCATCGTGCTGAAATATTTACGGTTCTCTCTTCATAATTATAATCATGATAATAATCTTCATTTATTAAATTCCAACTAAAATAGTCTCCGGCAGTAACTTCGAAACTAACCGTTTTAGGACTCCATCCATCAACCCATAATTCGANAATTATTTCAGTATGTTCGCCTGAAAGAACTCCTTCATCTATACTTGCATTTAGATAAATTTGATTTTTTATCTCCCCCGGGTCTAAACTAATTATATCCTCACTAATTTCAAGGTTAATCCAGTCCGGAGTATCCTTAATATTTAGTTCATAATCATAGGGGATATCTCCTGTATTCTCCACTATTAATTCAGTTCTACAACTGTCCCCTGGTTTCGTTTCAAATTGACAATCTATGTTAATTAGTTCTAAGTTCCCTCCCGATCTAGGGACTATATTTACTCTCTGTGTGACATTAACCGTTTCATCTGGAATAGCTGTACTCCAAACTTTGATCTCAAAGAATATTGTACCTGTAATTAGGTATGGTGATTGAATCTGAAATCTAATTTTCCCAGTTTCATTAGGCCACATTGCGTTCATTTCCATTTTGTCCTGTATGAATACATTCCAATCTTCTAATGCAAATGCTTGGGAAAAATCTCCTAATCCGCTTCCATTTTCATCAACTGGTCTCACACTAACTGCAANATCTCTTTGAGTATTACCCAAGTTTCTAGCAGTAATTTCTATCGTNGCTACATCATACGGAGAAATCGAGTAAGTCCCTCCTCCTTCTACAATCTCAACTCCATGGAAGTAACCATATCTCATTGAAAAATTATACCAATCACTACTTCCTGTATTATTTGAATTTATCTCCATTGAAAATTGATGTAAAGAGTTAGCCAGAGGCATCCCATTTTCAGTGAGGGGAGCAGTAATTGAGAATTCTGTCCATTCAGTAGCATCAGATAATATTTCAAAATCAAATCCATTTGTTGTATCAGAAGAATATTCCCAATTAATAATCCAATCATCAGGACCATGAATTCTAATATTTACTATATCGTTACTTTCTGCTAGATTTGAATAATTCACATTTAAATTGATTAGAGCACCAGGGTCAATAGCAAAAACAGATCCCGAATCAGGTCCAAATTCTACTCCTGGTCCCTCTTCAATTTCAAATGGATACAAGTATCCAGGGGTATTATTGAAAACAGTATCTGCAGCCGCTTCTTGTAGTTCTAACGATCTTTCTACAGATATTCCTTCAGGGAAGTTTTCCCCAACCGGGGACTCTCCGGTAATTACTGCATACAATACACAAGATGTAAGATACGTTCCATCTAATGATGGATGTGACCCGTCTGAATAGAGACTTGAGAAGGAATTTTCTCCTTCTGAGGGGTCTATTCCTGTATCATTTACCTGATTGTAGATGTTTTTGAATGCAAGACCAGCCGGTGCGATAAAAACAGGTTTTTCAAGAGTAGTTGAATTTTCAAGATACATTTCATAACCTTGTTGAAGATGCAGTTGCATTGTCAAATAATCAGGGTTCCTATCTGTATTTGTCCCATCTTTTCCCCCCCAGGTCATTAGTAGGATTGTCTCTCCTCCTTCAGATTTTATTCTTTCATTTAGTTCTTTAATAGCATTTTTACTTTCAATCCAAAACTCAGAACTGGTAGTGAATGATGGCACTTGACTTTGTTCTTGAAGGACAACATAGTCATGCCCCTCCGAAAGCTTCTGATTTAATTCACTATTTTGTTGATTTGCATCTTCTGAATGTTCAGATAATCTCATGCCTCCTCCCGTTACAGATTCAACATCCGAGTTTTCTCCTGAAAAATCCAATATTCTTTCTAATTTTATATTCAAATCATTATAATCTGTGTAAGAATTACCAACTAGTAATAAATCCAAACTTNTTGTATTTTCATGANCTTGTTCATGNTCTCTTGAAATAGTACTCATTTGGTAATTTAATGTATTATTATCTANAAAAANACCTACTTGNATTAAAATNAAGGNCGCAATAAACACTGCCGCGAAACCTCGCCTCATNTCGCATCCTGAATGTTCTACTCTTTCATTATCTCGCTGTTTTGTTCAGAAAACAGGGAAGTATTCAAGTNCTTAGTTGCTGCTGTAGTTGCATGGCGCCCATATGGCCATTCAGAAAGAAATCTTCTGGGAGCAAAAAATCTTCAANAATTGAAGAAAATATTGTAGTAGAATATGAAAGAGAAGTTAGAAGTGAGAANANAGATGAAAANAACCGCTCACACCTTACAAATAAAACTTTTATTGATGCTATGGCTTTACTCTCAGATGAGACNNNATGAATGTAAACTAAAGTACAGGNTCAGGTATTGTCCTNCCTAGTGCNTCTACATCAAATTCTCCTGCTTGGATTGGAACTTTCAAACCAAATTCNAATGACACTTTTGGNTCAATTTCTCCTATTTGTCCTACTTCAATNCCGCCAATTATTACTCTGGCNCCTCTTCCTTTNATCCAAGGNCCCTCTTCTTGATTAATTCCTTGCCACTNTACTTCTGAGAGATTGGCNCCTAAGTCTCTCAGTAACGAACTAGCGATGCCCTTTGCTGCAGAAAANCCTCCACCAACCTCTGCACATGCCCATGAAAGACGAGTTTTGTTTTCCGAATCTCTGACTACGTCCCCTAACTCATGTACTCTNTGAGGTAGTTCATGATGTCTATTNGCTGCNAGAAGATTTAGNAGTGACGGNAGAATATATTGTCTTAACATCGTATGTTCCTTAGTAATGGGGTTCGAAATTATAGTNCTTTTATTTTCTTCAATCCATCTNACTCTNTCGAATTGGTCACGTTTGTTAGATAGTGTNAGGCTTTGAGTTTCTTGTAGCCCGAGAGCGCATAGGCTNGAACTAATCCTCCTCTTAAGGTTAGATGANGGTAGAGGAATNGCATCCAAATGTACAGCNGATAANTGTTCTGGTAGATTATCATATCCATATCCTATAGCAATATCTTCNACGATATCAACTGGATGCATAATGTCATTNCTCCATCTTGGCATCGAAATAANATGCTCTTTCTCNCCNACTATACAATCNGCCCATTTCTCAATTTTATCTGGTCCATTAGTCACGGTTCTTGTTTCTATTAATTCACCNCCCATTTTTTTTATTGAGTCTGCAATTTCTGTTTTNCTNAATTCGATTCCAAGAATATTTCTAATTAATCTGTCAGGGACTTTGTGACTTTTCGAATCCCCTCTAGGGACACTTAATAATTCTTGATCCCAGTTTTTAATTTGAATCGATTCAATAACGCCTCCTCTTTCTGCAAGTGATAAACATATCAATAGTAAACATGCCTCACANGATCTTTCGTCCCATCCGGTCACATCAATGAAAAAATCTCTTGTTTGCTCATTTACAGTAGTATGATCACCGTTGATAATTGGTGGGAACGAAAGAACTCTATCCTCAGCATCTATAATCACTGGATATTNTTTCAATTCTGACATNAGATGAGCATATTCTTTCCCTTTGGGGTGTGATTTCAATATATNCTCAATGCTCATTTCCTTTTCTTCNGCTAGTGGNGTGAACTTGTATTTTTTATCAACAGAAATTACTTTGAATGGAGGNCTTAATTGTGATAAATCATGNACTCCAATTGAAGCGAATTTTCTTTTCCTNCCCAGAGTTAAGTGTAACTTNTCTTGATGNTCCATTAATGACTGAATAAAATCATCTTTTTCGNGGTAATTAGTNCCATTATCTACNCCCCTGACTACAGCTCCAAGAATAACNGGGCGTAAATTTTGTAGNGACTTATCAACTTCGAGAGTTATCTCNCCTTGTTTTATNTCNAGATTAGGTGAATCGTTTAAAGAGTTCAGAAAAGCTCTNGCGGCTCTAGAAATAGTTTCGTGACTTAGTAAATCTGTTCTATCGGGNAAAATTTCAATTTCAATCCCTTCTTCNTCATTTTCTTCTACCACACATCCTATGGANGGCATTCTTTTTTCCCAATCTTTTGAATCGTATTTGACNCCATTAATTTCATGGAGATATTCTAAGATATTNTGATTAAATTTTAGTGTTGGCATAATATCACCTAGTTTCCAAGCCACATTGGAAGAGGTCTATCNTATCCAATTAATCTTAGTCCTGAAATAGCAGCAGTATCAAAATCAATTGCTCTTAAATTTCTTCGTGTAACCTCATTCAGATTCTGAACCCCTAAATCTGACATCCAACCATTTATACTAGATTTCAGCAAAACAAGATTTTCTTCCAACTTTTCATCATTATTTGGGGCGACAATCAGTGAGCAGCCTGAACCTTTGGCTATGATAAAATCCTCCGCACGGGGATTTTCGTCTAATTTAATCAACAAATGCTTACCCTGTTCCTTGATGTTCATTGCTCTCGACGCCAAACCAATCCTAGGCAATGCAGCAGATACTCTACTTCCGCCCGGAGTTGCAGCGTTGATAATCGCTCCATCTAGATCTAAATCAATAATCATTCTAAGTAAATTTTCTACTCTATCTACTCTGTCTCTCAACATTACAAGAGATTTATTTTTCATTTTACTTCTTAAAGATACTATTATTGATTCTATTTCGGCGTCATTCATTTTAGGTAGAGACTCTAAATTAAGTACTATTCCTGAGCATTTGGGAAGATATTCATAAACTTTAACGAGGTTTTCTTGGTCTATAATGAGCAAGTCTATCTCTCTTGGTGAATCTCTTACTAAACATGGCTGTTTTGAGGTCATATGGTCGCTAGAGGAGGCGACTTTTTCTCTTTCAATAAGCCAAGGGATTGGGAAAACAATTCCTTCGTCTCCATCAATTGTTTTTAGAATTGTATCACAATCTAGTTTTTCATGGAATAATTGATTATTTTTTCCCGAAGGAACTAGTAATATTTTTTCTAACCCTTCCATGATACTAATTTCAGGATACTCAAAAATATTAGAATTATTTTCTGAGGGTACTAACACTAAAGCATCTTTATTTATCGATAAACCCAGAGGTTCTAAGTATTCGGAGATTTCTAAGATTTCTTTTGGATTTATCTCTCTTATCTCTGCTCCATTACCTGCTGATGGGCAATTGCCTGCAACAATTACTTTACCTCCTGTCATCCCAATTCCAGGTTCTTTACCAACCGAACCTAAAACAATTATTGTTCCTCCTGACATGCCTGCCCCTACTCTTTCTCCTGCATGACCGCGAATCAGAATAGTTCCTTCTTCCATAGATTCACCTGCGAAATTAGTTACTGAACCTTGGACATTTATCATTCCTCCTTTCATATTAGAGCCGATTCTATGGCCAGCGTCCTTTTCAATGGTTAATTTCCCATCTTCTTGAAAAGCCCCGGCCATTGATGAACATCCACCTTGGATAGTCAAATTGCCTCCTCTATTCATTGCCCCGCAACATTCACCCAAATTCCCTAATAGCAAAACTCTAGATTTTTTTGGTAAATGAGTTATTACACCAATTTCACCATTTTTTGGTTTCTCATCCCCATTTCTTCCCCATCCTATTCGTACTAATAGGTCGCGTTCCAATGCTTCAGCGAGCATTTTTTCAAGATCACGGTTCAACTTAATACTCTTAGCCGTGACCTCGCGCATAAACTATCATGACTCTGAGGATGTATTTAGTCTTGATTCTGACGGCTTGAAGGCTAATAGAAGTATTAAATTTTAATATCAAGCACGTAGTTAAAAAAGGGTATATTGATAGAGTTTCTACTCGGGCAAGTTATTGTCAAAGGGTAGTTAGTGAGATTATGAGTACAATTAAAGTTGCAATAAATGGTTTTGGTACGATAGGCAAGAGAGTTGCAGATGCTATAGATGCACAAGACGATATGCAAGTAATAGGTGTAACGAAAACAGGGCCTTCTTTTGGCTGCGGCCTAGCTAAAAAACGAGGTTTTCCATTGTATTGTACATTTGATAATCAAGAAAAAATAGATTCTTTTTCAGAGCAAGGATATGATTGTAAAGGTGGTTTGTCAGAGTTATTATCTATTGCAGATGTTGTAATAGACTGCGCCCCAGGTAAAATGGGGGCTGCGAATCTAGAAAAATATCAATCCGCAGGTATCAAATATATGTTTCAAGGTGGAGAAAAACATTCTCTAACAGGATTGTCATATACTTCTTGTGCAAATCATTCAGAAAATCTCAATGCTCAAGGCACGCGTGTGGTGTCTTGCAATACTACCGGGCTTTCAAGAACATTGGTCCCTCTGTACGAACATTGTGGGTCTCTAAAAGTAGAGTGTACAATGATTAGAAGGGCTGCTGATCCTGGTGATTCAGACAAAGGACCAATTAATGCAATAAAACCTGTTCTAAAAGTNCCAAGTCATCATGGTCCTGANGTNATGACAGTTAAGCCCGAGATNGAAATTAATTCNTTAGCGGTTGCTGTCCCAACAACTTTAATGCATGTTCATTCNATTATTGCAGATTTACCTGATGGTCACGGNCTGACCACTGATTCNATTATTAGGATGTGGAAGGAATCTCCTAGAGTAATTGTAATGAGTGGTAAAGATGACAAAATCCCTACTACTGCAGAAGTGATGGAAATGGCNAGAGACATAGGTCGGAAATGGGGNGATTTACATGAAATATTTGTTTGGGAAGATGGCGTTAAGTTGTTGGNCAATAGNCTATATTACTTCCAAGCCATACACCAAGAAAGTGATGTAATTCCAGAAAATGTAGACTGTGTCAGAGCTTTGATGGGCACTGAAGTGGATTGGAGAACTAGTGTTGCAAAAACTGATTTAGCTATTTCTGATTACTACGGAATTTAAAATCTTTGACTAATTTTCGATTCATCAAACGTTAATGGTCAAAAGGGCTTAATGTGTCGCAGGTACGATATGACTGCGGTGAAATCAGTTTTCCCAATCTTTTTGATCCTTGTCCTTTCATCTTGGTCAGGTGCAGTTTCTGCTTTGAGTGAAACAACTGATTCCAATACAAATTCAGATTACCAGGTTATATCTGAGAATAGTAAATGGAGTAAGTTATCTGTTGTTTCAGAATCAGATTATAAATTGAANGATTTCTCTGGAATTATTCATTCACCNTTTGGAAATTTCGATCCTTTGAAAGATGTNATGCCNCTCGGTCCTGAGAACTTGTATGATTCATCAGCACTTTCACGTACAGGATTAGTGATTGTACAGTCAAACAGTGTNGACATGACCGATTTAATAAATTTAATAGATTCTTATGGGTATCCAATTATTGATACTATACCTGATTCTGCTTTAATCGTCAGGTTACCNATTGAAGATATTTTGACTTCNAAATCCGAATTAGAAAAATCTCCTTCNGTACGATGGATTGAAGGATTACCAATTGCTTGGAGAGTTTCTCCAAGTTTANTTGATTTTTCTGGACGTGGTGGTTTCTCTCTTGATTTAGATATCACTATTGNTNCAGACTTAGAAATTAACGAATTATCTGAATTAGAACTTGATATGAATCGTATNTCANACAGTTCTGCAANANGAAATGTTTGTGANATTCANTTATGTCAAATTAAAGGAATTGATGCGACATGGTTGCCTGTTTTAGCAATGGATGGCAGAATACTNANTATTCATGAATCTTCAATTATTTCAACNCACAATAGTAATGCTAATGAGTTAATTAGTGGTAATATTGCTTCAACATTNTCTCCTTTCAATCTGAATGGTAGTGGNGAAATTTTAGCTATTTCAGATACGGGAATAGATGCTGATCATGGTGATTTTAATGGNAGGGTCAGAGCAATTTATGATTTGTTTGGTCCTGATAATTCACANCAAGANAGAAACAGTGGTCATGGAACACACGTGACATCAACTCTACTNGGTGATGGTTCCGGAGATTCTAATTCCACTGGCATAGTCCCNGCCGCTACATTTCACTTCTATCAANTAGAGGCTGATAGTTCTGGAATCTTAGCAAGATGGGGTTCTCTGTACGAAATGTTTGCACATTCGTACCAACAGAGTGCTCGTATTCAAACTAATAGCTGGGGGAATATTAATCTTGTAGGTGAGTATAGTTCTGATTCGCGTTCAGCAGACTCCTATTTGGTTGATGAACCAAGTTTCCTAGCTTTATTTTCGGCCGGAGATCAGGGGATGAATGGTTACCAAAGCATTACACCACCAGGCACTGCAAAGAATGTTCTGACTATCGGAACGTCTACTACTGGCTCATATGATAGTGTACCTGCTGGAGAAGTTTTTTCTTCTTCTTCAAAAGGAACGACTTTGGATGGTAGAATAAAACCTGATTTAGTTGCTCCAGGTGTTATGATATGTTCTGCTCAAGCAGAAGAAGCTCAATTTGTAGACGGAGATAGTTGTTCTTCATCNACACANNNAGGAACTGAGACTCCACTCTACATGACTCTCAATGGCTCCTCTATGTCGACTGCAGTGGCTGCAGGTGCAACTACTATGGCTAGACAATTTCTTCGTGTGAATGAAGGTGTAGTGGAACCTCGATCTGACTTTATNCGTTCAGTCTTGATCAATGGAGCAGATGATTTAGGAACNCCCGATATCCCAAATGCTTTCGAAGGTTGGGGGCAAATAAATATCTCCAATAGTTTGTTTCCAGAGTTTTCTGGCGTTGATTTAGAATTGTTATATGATGATTCTAGGGAATTGAAACCTGGTCATTCCTTTGTATACACAATTCAATCTAACGGAGATTCGAGGTTTGATGTAACTCTTGTTTGGAATGATCCAGAAGGTTCAGCAGTCGCCAACCAATCCTCTCCCAAATTAATTAATGATCTAGACTTGAAAATTACATCACCAAGTGGACTTGTATACTATGGTAATAATTTCGCTAATGGTAATAGCGTAACCAGTACAATAGCAGACTCTTTGAACAATGTCGAAAGGTTCAGAATAGATTCCACTGAAATAGGAGTTTGGGCTGTCGAAGTAGGTCATGCTGGAGGTAATTTACAAGATTATGCAATTGTCATGTCCGGAGAAATTAGTGAAACAATTTTACCTGATCTTACAGTATTTTCTAACTCGTTATCTACTTCTGTAGAAAGTCCCCTTCAAGGCGATACATTTTTGTTAGAGGCTCAATGGAAAAACCAAGCAGCTGGTCCTACGGGAAGTTATTCAGTTCTAATAGAAGATATGACTGAAAATACAGTAATTTTCGAACAATCAAAAACATCACTTCCAGGAGGTTCATCAGCATCTCTTTCATACCCTCACATATTTTCTACAACTGGTCTACATACAATAATGCTAACATTAGATTCTGATTCACAAGTTACAGAATTAAATGATGAACTCATGGGAGTAGATAATAATAGAGTACAGATTGATGTTTATGTATCACAGGTAGGAGTTAGGTTAACACCTCTCTTATCAGATGGAAGTTATCCTTCTACGCCTTTTGAATTAGATCAATCAAAAGTTCGTTATTTAGATCCTAGTATATCGAGTGCTGTCACTTTCGATTTAGAATTGAAGAACGAAGGGACATCAGAAATTACTGTAGATATTTCAGCATCGCCTGTGCAATTATCTGAAGTAGGGGGACTCCTAGTTGCCCCTACAGACGAATGGTGGAAAATATTCAACGAGTCTGGCCCATGGACTTTATCTCCTTCTGGGCAGGAAGGAGATAGTGTGATTATTTCATTAGAATTTTCTGATGTTGACGCAGATGTTTCTAGTGATATTTATGCACTCCCTGGTAACTTTGTATCACAAGTAACTCTTTGGGACAAAAATGCACCCACTGTTTATCATTCAATGCAACTTAAGACAGTTGTAGAGAGAGTTGAAGGATTAGTGACTGTAGTTGCGGGTGCAGATGATTTAGGTGCAATACCTGGTCAATTTGCTCAGTTTTCTCTTTCAATTCTAAATACTGGAAATGGGCCTACTCAATACACTATTACTTGTGAAACTGAAAATCACTGGATTATCAGAGTAGGAGATAGTGGGACTTCAGTCCTAAATCTAGAACCACTCTCCAGATTACAATTCTTACCAGTCCCTATAAAAGTTAGAATTCCTAACGAAATATTAGGTACTCCTGCTTCAGGTACTATCGAAGGAGTTAGTTGTACTACTCAGTCGATAAATGATGCAAGTTTATTTTCTGTAGATTCAGCATCAGTAGAGGTTTTTGAGAATCGTGATTTTACTGCTGAGATATTTTCTGAAGAGGGTATGTCGCTAGGGCCTTTAGGTCTTTCAACCGACCGTCCAGTATTAAATGGTGATTTAGTAACTACAAATTTAGTAATTACTAACCAAGGGAATGTCCCCTCTGAATACACTGTCAAAATACAAAATAATTGGCAAACTCAAATAGTTATTGGTATTGAAGAATTTGTTAATCAGGATGTAGTTGTGAACATTTTAGCTGGACAAAATCTTAGTATTACAGTTAACACAATAGTACCCCTTTCTTCTAATATGGGAGATTCAAATATTATCACTATCAGAACTACTATTTCTGATGGTCAAACTCTAATTAATGGCACTAAGTTAGTTCTCGAAGAGTTTGCTTCATTGAACGTAGAAAACCCTTCTGAAATTTTGGTCGCCCTAGGTAAATCTTCAGTAACTCCTTTCAAACTTCATAATATTGGAAATGTCCCTCTTGAAATTTCTTTGACTATGGGCACTCTTCCAGAAGGTTGGTCCGGAGGTTTCCTTTCTGGAAATGTTTTCGAGATGGATATGAATCGTGAAGCATTTGTTTCAGTGGGTCTGGAATTACCCGGTACTCTATCAATAGGGTCACTTGAACAAACCGTATCAGTAATTATAGAATCAGAGACCCCTAGTGGAGAAGTTTCTTTCCAGACTGTTGAATTTTCAGTAGAGGTGCTTCCATCTGTGTGGTTAAAAATTTCCTCTGAAAAGACTCTGATTGAGGATATTTCTTCCGGTGTAAATGCTAATTTCCAAATTAATATGACTAACCAAGGTAATGTAATTACGGATACAGAATTTTCGGTTACATTAGCGGATGGTTTTGAAATACAATTTCCTGATTGTTCGTCTGATATTAATTGTGAATTGTCCCCTGGTGAATCCCGAACCTTTACTGTCTCTGTAAAACCTAATTCCAATGCTGGTTTCGGTTTATCTACTTTCGAACTATCGGCAGCAGCAGTGAACTTTTATCCTGATGATGCCGAAACAACAAATTCACAGATAACTTTGGAAATGAGTAGGGAAAGAACTACTAACGCTGGTGGAATTTCAGGAATCTTGGAATCTTTGGGATTACCTCAATGGGTACTTCCGTTATTATTCTTGATTTCTCTAACCGGCGCTATATTTTTAGGTTTCAAGATAAGGGAAAATTCACAAAAACTTTTATCTCCAGAAGAAGAGCTGATACCTGAAGGTTCTGCTTTATTATCAGGTAGTTCTAATGAACGTCGTGCAGCAGCTCTAGACACCTCTCTGGGTTCAGGAGATACATTGACTGGTGGCGTTAGTGATGATGAAATACAAGCAGCTATTGCTGCATCAGGTCCTGCTAAATTATTACCTACAGCAGATGGAGTAGCTCCTTTACCTCTGGGAGGTTTACCTGATGGCTGGTCTATGGAACAATGGGAGTTATATGGTAATCTTTGGTGGGAACAAAACCAACCTTAGACAGGGTTTGACTTATGACTGAGTCTTTACCGCGTAATGCTATGAAAGGCTCAATTGTATTATTTGGTCCCCCTGGTGCTGGTAAGGGCACTCAAGCAGCAAGAATTGTTGATTTAACCTCAAAACCTCAAGTTTCGACAGGAGATATGTTGAGGGCTGCTTTGTCCGAAGGAAGCAAATTAGGTTTGGAAGCTAAATCATTTATGGAGGCAGGAGAATTAGTACCTGATGATATCATAATCGGCTTAATTTCTGACCGTTTAAGTATGGATGATGCTAGAAACGGTGTTCTTTTCGATGGTTTCCCTCGTACAATAGCNCAGGCAGAGGAACTTGCAATGATTGCAGATGTAAGTGCAGTGGTGTCTATACAGGTTCCTGATGATTCTATTGTTAGAAGGATAGTTGGGAGACGTATGGATCCAGAAACAGGAGAGATTTTCCACGTAGATTTCAAACCAGCCCCTGAATCGATTTCCAACAGATTAATTCAGAGGAAAGATGACAATGAGTTTACTGTGCGTAACCGGCTAAAGGCTTATCACGAGCAAACTTCTCCTCTTGCTGCATGGTATGATAATCAAGGTATCTTAATAAAAGTGGATGGAGAACAAACGATTAAACAAGTGGGCGATGAAATAATATCTAAATTATCGGCAAGATGAGGTGACTATGTCGAGGAAGAGAAGATCTAAGGATATTTTGAGAAGAAAAAATCGTTCCNAAAAAGCGATATCTCAACTTTCCAGCATCATCTCATCGCCAGATTTTTTTTCATTAAGAATCAGAGAAAATGCTGTTAGAGATACATTAAGGATTACAAAAAGACATGGTCAGAGATCAAAATCTAGTGTGAGAATGATGTTTTGTAAAAATTGTAAATCTCCAATGAGTTTTGGCTTAAATTCAAGGATTAGGATTAGAAAGAATTCAGTGATAACTACTTGCGAACGTTGTAATAATAAGGTTCGTAGACCAATCAGAAGGTGATGGAATGGATATACCAAATGCAATCAAAAGAANAGCTCTAGATAATNCACTCGAAATTACAATTAGAGTTGGTAAACAAGGAGTTAATGAGTCTGTAATCNATGAACTAAAACAACAGCTTGTNAAACGAAAACTTATCAAAATGAAAGTAAATCAGGGGGTGGCTTCGANTANTGAGGAAAGAAAACTATTATTCGAATCAATTTCAAGTGAATCNGAGTCTTATTTAGTGNTACAGAGNGGNAATACTGCTGTTTTNTGGTCNGGCGAATGATATATAGAAAATNATAANATTNCTAATTTTCATATCGAGAGATATTTAGAGGTAATNTATTACCGACNGACATGNANAANGGTATCNGNNANNCGNTNAACAGTAATCTATCNAAGTTCTATTTGGCNNTAATGTTTGTATTTTCATTCATNCCTCTCTCGGTTTCTGCAGCTAGTTCTAGCGGCGGGACATGGTCTGCACCAGAAGAAATGCCTAGTTGGGCAGTTACTGCAGCAATAATAATTTTAGTTGCTGTTTATGGATTAATTGTTTTTGAANTNGTTCACAGAGCTCTAGCGGCAGCACTNGGNGGTATTGCAGCAGTAATNGCCCTACATNTCGCTTCAGGCAGNNGTGATGGCCCNGATNTGATGGCAGTAATGACATGGATTGATTGGGAAACTATCGGNCTTCTAATAGGTATGATGGTGATGGTAGATATTCTCTCAAAGACAGGTTTGTTTGAGTGGGCAGCAGTACAGGCCTATGCTCAAAGNGGAGGTTCAATATGGCGTTTAACATTCATATTATGTATTATCACTGCTTTCTTTTCAGCTCTTCTGGATAATGTCACGACTATATTACTAATAGTTCCAGTCACAATACAAATATGTAAGGTATTGGATTTAGAGCCAGTTCCTTTAATTATAGCGGAGGTCATGTTTTCTAATATTGGAGGCGCTGCAACTCAAATTGGTGACCCGCCAAATATTATTATTGGCGCCCAATTATCCAGTCAGAGCCTTAGTGGAACAGCATTGGCAGGACAGAGTATAGGCTTTAGTGATTTTATTATTCATGTTGCGCCTGCGGTCTTAATTGCTATTATCCCTGCATTTTGGTTATTGAGAATCATAGAAAAACCCGGGCTATCTGGGAATAGGGTCAGGAATGTAGACTTACTAAGGCTTCAATATGGAATTAAAGATTCAGCTTTACTTAAAAAATCNGGGGCTATATTAGTTGTAGTTATTTTACTCTTCTTCGCTCATTCTGCTTTCCCTCATCCATTATTTACTGTTGCCACAATTGCTATTGGAGGGGCCGTCGTAATGTTACTCGTAACTTCTCCACATCATGTAGAGGAGCAGTTAGATTCTGTTGAATGGACCACTATTATTTTCTTCGCAGGTCTATTTATCATGATTCATGGGCTTCAATATATGGGATTAATCGAGATGATTGCTGAGTTAATTTCAGATACCGTTTCCAAAGCATCTGAAGCTAACAGACTTATGGTAGCAGTTCTATTATTACTATGGGTATCTGCAATCGCCTCGGCATTCATTGATAATATCCCATATACAGCCACTATGGTGCCTGTTGTTATTGAATTGGCATCTGATGAGACATTGGGTTTAGAACTAGGTCCCTTGGCATGGGCGTTAGCATTAGGCGCCTGCTTAGGTGGTAATGGGACAATCATTGGGGCATCTGCTAACGTAGTAGCTGCGGGCCTCGCTGAAGAGTCTGGAAATGATATATCATTCAATAGATTTTTCAGAACCGGTTTCCCTATAATGATACTTACCTTATTACTGGCTACCGTGTATTGTGTTGTCAGATACGCTATTGAATGGACAAATGATATCATTCCAATGGTGATTATTACAGTACTAATCATTGGTAGTTTGAGTCTGACTCCGTTAGTTTACAAGGATTTAGAAAATATAGATATTAAAGATTTAGACTTTGAATCTGAATAAATGTTCATTTTTTATTATAGATAATAAGTGTAATTTTTCTCGAATTGATGTCTTTCAGAAGAAAATAATACTTGATTTTTTTCAGGAAAAAAATCTTTTATCAACGATAGATATTCGCTATACTCAAGACCTTTAGAGAGGGGGTGCCAACCCTTTACTTCATATACCAAAGGTAGGTCGCGAGGCTGCTTATAGTGCGCTTTGGTACTGACATGTATCAAGGTTAGTGGTTGAGACTGCTTCGCCCTGCGGGGAGACGGAGTGGTCTGAGAAGCCAGAATTGATATGCCTGGACACCAGAGGACTCACAATGAGTCCCTGTGTCAAGATAATAAATAGAAAGTGGGAATGTAGAAATTAATAAAATGCTACAACCCGACTGGGGGATGGCTCGGCTCGAGAGCCGAAGAAGGTCGTGACAAGCTGCGAAAAGTTGCGGGGAGAGGCATGAATCTCTTGGATCCGCAAATTGCTGAATGGGACCTCCTGGCACTCTGTGCCATTCCTAAATGGAAAGGGAACCTCCTGAACTGAAGCATCTCAGTAGGGAGAGGAAAAGAAATCAAACGAGATACCGCTAGTAGTGGCGAATGAAAACGGTATAGGACAAACCGAATCTTTATGAGAAATCATAAAGAGATGTGGGGTATGGACCATCTGTAGTCTAAGTCATGGAAATAGAAGTCGCCTGGAACGGCGCACCATAGAGGGTGAAAGACCCGTATATGTACATGATATGACCAAGTGATGAATCCTGAGTAGCGTGCGTTGGATATCGCGCGTGAATATGGGAGGCATAAACTTCCAATCCTAAATACTACTCGAGACCGATAGTTGACAAGTAGCGTGAGCGAAAGCTGAAAAGTATCCTTAGCGGGATGTGAAAAGAACCTGAAACCAGTCGGGAACAAGCTGAATAGGCGTGAAAGCGAAGATATGAGCAGCGTCTATTCGTGCGTTTCGAATAATGCCCCTGGGAGTTCTGATTAATGGCGAGGTTAAGGAGTTGATCTCCGAAGCCGAAGGGAAACCGAAAGGTCCGCAGCCGCTTAGGCGGTGAGGGACTGGGTGTGCTCGCCCGGAGTCATTAGTGGGAGACCTGAAGCCTATCGATCTATGCCTGGCCAGATTGAAGCCCGATGAAAGTTGGGTGGAGGATCCAACCGTTGCTGATGTGCAAATCGCTCGGATGAGCTGGGTATAGGGGTGAAAGTCCAATCGAGATGGGCAATAGCAGGTTCCGCGCGAGACTACTCGCAGGTAGATCTTCGCAGAGATAGATTACGATGTAGAGCACTGATTGGGTATTTAGGGGGAGCGATCCCTCGGTACGCTGTCAAACTCCGAAGTTGTAATCGTCGTAGAAGCGAGGAGTGAGCCACGGTGGGTAAGCTACCGTGACGAAAGGTGAAGAAACCAGCTCAGTGTTAAGGTCCCAAAATTACAGTTAAGTGTTAATTACAAACGGAGTCCGTGGTCGAAGACAACTAGAAGGTGGGCTTAGAGGCAGCCATCCTTGAAAGAGTTCGTAACAGATCACTAGTCAAGCTTGCGGGCCCGAAAAATGGACGGGACTAAAACTGTATACCGATACACTGATCCTTCGAAAGAAGATGAGGTAGCGCGGCGACATGCTCGGGTAGAAGCTCGGTTTTGAGATCGGGTGGACCGTGTATGTATGAGAATCTAGGGAAGAGTAGCAGCATAGTGCGGTGAGAATCCGCACCACCGAAGGGGTAAGGGTTCCTCGGCAATGGTTATCAGCCGAGGGTTAGCCGATCCTAAGGTCATTCCTAACCGAAATGATCGAAAGGGAATTGCGTTAATATTCGTAAGCCCCTCTACAATTAATGGTAACGGCTTGGGCTAGTTTATGCGCATCTGTCATGGTGCGTCGAAGCGTTCAATAATCGAATGGAGAACCGTAATGGTGAGAAGTTCGAGAAGGCGTGAGCAAAGATAGATGAGGCCTAGGTCCCATGAAAAGCCGTAGAGGTGATCGTACCAAGATCTGACACAGGTACCCAAGGTGAGAAGCCTAAGGTGTGACGGGCAAAGTATCGTGAAGGAACTCGGCAAAATCGCTCTGTAACTTCGGGAGAAGGAGTGCCAGGTTCGAGAGAACCTGGTCGCAGTAACAAGGGGACTCCGACTGTTTAATAAAAACATAGCCGACTGCTAGATCGAAAGGTTGTGTATAGTCGGTGAATCCTGCTCAGTGCCGGTATCTGAAATCGGGTTTCAACCTGATGAAGGACCGGTAAACAGCGGGGGTAACTATGACCCTCTTAAGGTAGCGTAATACCTTGTCGCTTAATTGGCGACTTGCATGAATGGCACAACGAGAGTCCCACTGTCTCCACGATACGTCCGGCGAAATTGACATTACTGGCGCACAGTCCAGTACCTTCAACCTGCAAGCGAAGACCCCATAGAGCTTTACTGCAGCCTGGCGCTGTGCAGTCGCACTCCACGTGCTGAGTAGACGGGAGACTTTGATCCTCGGGACGCCAGTCCCGGGAGTAGTCGTCCATAGAGACACCGTCCTTGGAGTGTAACTGCACTTACCCCTACGGGGGACACCGTTTGGTGGGCAGTTTGGGTGGGGCGCCACGCGCTCGAAAACATAACAAGCGTGCCCAAAGGTCAGCTTAGGTGGTTCAGTCTCCACCGTTAACCGTAAGGGGAAAAGCTGGCTTGACTTGGATCGGATCAATAACGATCGAAGATGCGAAAGCACGGCCTAACGAACCATCGTGCCTCATTTCTGGGGGCCGATGATAACAGAAAAGTTACCTTGGGGATAATTGAGTTGTCACCAGCAAGAGCTCACATCGACCT
>PCAW01000036.1:0-11067 GCA_002730775.1 Methanobacteriota archaeon
AGGCGGAAGCAATGTATTTGCTTACCCGTTGTAATTATAGAGGGGGGCTTTCTCGCGAGGCTGGGTCTGTAGCTTAGTCAGGTAGAGCACCGGGCTTTTAACCCGGGGGTCGCGGGTTCGAACCCCGTCAGACCCGCCACTCTCATCACCAATTTTTGGTGATGAGTTTGGCTTAATCTCCGGGTTCAATACTAACTATCTGATGCTGACTTTGATATGTCAGTGCTTACACGCTCAATCACGGTGGTTGACTCAAATGAGTAAAGACATATGGATTAGCGATATTCTTGCTGGCAAGTATGATGGTTCCGAAGTCGAACTTAAAGGTTGGATTTATCGTTCTAGAGGTTCGAATAAAATTAGATTCATTGTCGTAAGAGATTCAACCGGAAATATTCAATGTGTGGCTAAAAGAGATGTTTTAGGTGATGTCTTTTTTGATGAGTTGAAAAGTTCGCTGATAGAGTCAAGTGTCATTTTGAAAGGTTTAGTCCAGCCAACTGATAGAGAACATGGTCATGAATTACAAGTTTCTAGTGGCGAAGTGGTCGGATCAGTTAACCCCGAAAGGCCATTTCCAATCACTGAATCTGCTATGGCAGAGGCTGATGGAGGTGAAACAGAGTTCCTTCTTGACAACAGGCATTTGTATCTTAGAACTAGTAGAATGACAACAATGCTGAAAATTCGCTCATCAGTATTTGGAGCCGTACATTCGTACTTCAGAGATCTTGATTTTATTGAATATCAAGCACCTAATTTTGTTGCTGGAGCAGTGGAGGGAGGAAGTACACTTTTCGAAGTCCCTTATTTTGGCCGTAAAGCGTATCTTACTCAATCATGGCAACTTTATGCTGAGGCAGCAATGCCTGCACTCGAAAGACTGTATACTATTGCCCCATCATTTCGAGCAGAGAAATCAAGAACTCGTAGACATTTAACAGAGTTTTGGCATGCCGAAATGGAAATTGCTTGGGCTTCAAATAATGAAGTTATGAAACACGGTGAGGGACTAGTTCGACATATTGCTGGTACATTGTTAGAAGAGAGGTCCGATGAATTATCTAGCTTAGGAAGGGATTTGAATTTGATTTCGCAATATGCAGATACTCCATATCCTATCATTCGTTATGACGAAGCTATTGAAACCTTACAAGGAAAGGGTGTAGATGTTGAATGGGGACAGGATTTAGACTATTCAAAAGAAAAGATTTTGACAGCGGATTTCGAAGTCCCTCACTTTTTGACACATTATCCTAGGATTGCAAAACCATTCTACCATAGGCCTGACCCTGAAGATCCTAAATATGTCCTTTGCCATGATTTACTTGCGCCAGAAGGCTACGGGGAAATAATTGGCGGAGGGGAGAGAACATGGTCTGAAGCTGAAATCTTAGAGCGTATAGATGAGGAAGGGACTCCTAGAGAGCCTTACGAGTTCTACATCGACACCCGTAGATACGGAGGAGTTCCACATGGAGGTTTTGGAATGGGTGTAGATAGAGTGTGTACATGGTTGTCTGGTGCTGAACATATCAGAGAAGTGATTCCTTTTCCTAGAGATAGCCGTAGAGTAACCCCCTGATGATTAGTAGTAAGTACCTAATTAGCATGAACCGTTAATCGAATGTCATATACGAGAAACATTACTCGACGGTCTATGGGCAGTGACTGGCAGAGTATAGATTTGGCTAATCCAACCGAAGAACATGCAATGCTTAGGGAAATGATTAGAAATTTTGTTTCAGAAGAAGTTGAACCACAGGCTTTAGAATATGATAAATTTGAGAAGTTTAACCAAGACCTCTTTAGAAAATTAGGGGATTATGGATTACTTGGAATTAGTGTACCTGAAGATTATGGCGGTTCAGGGATGGATGCAACAGCAGTTGCAATTGTGAATGAAGAGTTATCATACTCCGATCCGGGTTTTTGTCTAGCTTATCTAGCTCACTCTCAGTTAATGGTGAATAATTTAGCGTATAACGGCAGTGAAGAACAAAAAAGCCGTATTTTACCAAAAGTCTGCAGTGGTGAATGGATAGGTTGTATGGCTATGAGTGAGCCAGGATATGGTACTGATGTATTGGGGATGCAGACATCTGCCAAACTTAATTCAGATGGTAATTGGGTAATAAATGGCAGAAAAATGTGGATAACTAATGGTTCAATTGACGATGAAAGTACTCCTGCAGACATTTGTTGGCTTTATGCTAGAACTGGAACTGATTCTAAAGGGCGTGCTCAGATAACTACATTCCTAGTCGAGAAAGGGATGCCTGGTTTTTCTGTCGGACAGAAAATCTATGATAAAACTGGAATGCGAGCATCAAATACTGCGGAATTAGTATTTGATAATTGTATTGTACCTCCCGCAAATGTTGTGGGCGGTCCAGGTGAATCTATGATTCATATGATGAGAAATTTGGAAATAGAAAGAATTGGCCTTGCTGCCATGGCTCTTGGAATAGCCCGTAGAAGTTTAGATGCAATGAATAAATACGCTTCGGAAAGAGAAGCATTTGGTAATGAAATAAGAAATTTCGGACAGATTCAAAGACATATTGGAGAATCTTGGGCTGAATACAGAGCAATGCGATCTTATGTTTATGATACTGCTAGAAATACGGATTTATCGAAGTCTGGAAATAGATTAGATACCGACGGGGTCAAACTTTATGCTACAACAGCAGCAAAAAATATTGCAGATAGAGCAATCCAAGTGATGGGTGGTTATGGTTACGTTGGAGAATACGTCGTTGAAAGACTTTGGAGAGATTCAAAACTATTGGAAATTGGAGGAGGGACTCTAGAAAGTCATCAAAAGAATATTACTAGAGACCTTGCTAAAACGCCTGAAAAAATCAATGAATGAAATATTTTTGGTAGTCCCGCCCGGATTCGAACCAGGGTCGCCG
The DNA here is from genome assembly GCA_002730775.1 of Methanobacteriota archaeon. GTDB lineage: Archaea > Thermoplasmatota > Poseidoniia > Poseidoniales > Thalassarchaeaceae > MGIIb-O2. Next base: position 2,919 of record PCAW01000036.1, read on the forward strand.
GGACCAAAACCCGACATGATGGACCACTACACTACGGGACTAGTGGGCACTTCGAAGCGCTCTTACTCTTTGATTATGACGGGACACGTGGCCGGTAAATACAAGTCANCTGTAACAACGCAAAGGATATGCATCAACGTCGTGCCGTNNTTTTGGCANTGTTAATGTTNACTTCTTCAANAGTATTATTAGTNAATAATGAAGATAACGANGCTTNTTCAGAAATAAACGNTAATTTGTANACGCCATTAGATGCTACTATNNCGTCATTTCCNTCTCCAGGGAATCCTTGGATTGAGGATTCTNTCAACATAANAGTTGAATCCGGTGTAGAAAAGATTCGTGTCACAGTAATAACTTGGTCTTTAGCGGAATTGAATTNTTGGCAACTAAATAATAATGCATTGGATAAACAAGCGNNCGCTAAGAATGGAGAAATTTTTGAGGTTTACGACCCTACTTCAGGAGAAATTGACCATAGGACATTTTGGATGGCTGCAGATATTTTTCACAAATTACCGAGTGTGCCAGGGGTGATTTCAATATTAGACGCACAAAATAATCCTCAACCATATGATACAATTCCATTTGACAGGCCTGATTTCAATCCCGAATCAGTAAGGTCTGGGGAAATTCATGGAGCAAATGATGCTTGGGAGAGAGGATATACAGGTGAAGGCATGATAGTTGCAGTTGCAGATTCTGGAGTTGATTTCGCCCATCCGGACTTGAATGGGACGCAAGCAAGAGTTGATGACTCTCGATCTGATTGGTCAGGCTGGCCAATGATGTTCGATCATAACAGTATGTATTCTTATTTGGTTAATGGAAATTCTTACCCTCAGTCAAGTACATGGTATGCGGACACCTCAAACTTAGATTATGATAATGATTCTGATGGTGTGTTAGATTCATCTGGGTACAATATTTCTGGGATCCCTAATTCACTGTCTGGGGTCTATCATTTAGGAGAACATCCAGATTCAACATTGCGTTCAAGAGTAGGTGCTGATGTGCCAATTCTTGTCATAGATGAAGATGTTTCTGGAGTATATGAGACGGTTTACGTAGACATTGATGTAGATGGAAATTTCACTGGAGAGAAGGCGATTAAACCAGGCTCTGAAACAACTGGTCTGGACACCAATGGAGATGGTCTTTGGGACATTTCTGGAGGATTAGTATACTGGGTATCTGATGGAATTAACGGAGTCCCATATGGTCAAACATACTCAATAAGACATGGTTATCAAAATAGAATAGCAGGCGCAGGAAATCTGACATTGTTTATGTTAGATTCAGGAAATCATGGGACACTATGTGCTAGTGCAATTTCTGCTCAAGGAGTGATTGATGATGGAAGAGTAATGGGTATGGCCCCGAATGCTACTATTGCTTCAATTGGAAATCATTATTCTGGGGGTCATTCACTAGACGCTTGGCGATGGATTGCCGAGGGGAATGATGGAAAATCTGACACAAAGTATGATCAGGCTGATATCGGTTCTTTTTCATTCGGTTATTCCAGTATTGACGAATCTGGAGCAGATGGATATTCTCTCTATCTTGATTGGTTAACTAGAGTTTACAATGATAATGCCTCATATTCAGTCGCCATAGGTAATGGCGGACATGGTTTTGGTACCACGAAAGTACCCGGGGCAGCTCATGGAGTATTTTCAGTAGGTGCTTTTAGTTCGCGTTCTAGTGATTCATGGGGACAAAATGCTCCTTGGTCAAATAGGGGCCCTAATGTTGTGGGGAGGATGGATCCAGATATTGTTTCAGTTGGATGGAGTGCAACAGGAGATCAACCTCTAAATCTAAGGGATAATGCTAATTCCGCTTGGTCAACTTGGGGAGGAACTAGTCTAGCAACTCCAATTGCAGCAGGATTGTTAGCAGTAGTTGCTGAGGCTTGGCAAGATACACAAGGAGAATATCCNGATTCNCAGACACTNCGAGACTTNGTNTTATCCACTTCTGATGATAGAGGTTATGAACCATTTATTCAAGGTGGTGGATGGTTNAATGCTTCACGAGCGGTATCAACATTAGAAGGCGATAATGGCAGTTGGTGGATGAGTCCAGCACAATGGAATAGTGGTACNTTNCANGGACAACATAGAGATGCTAATATCAACTATATGTTCCCAGGTGAATCACAAGTAGTCGATTTGGATTTCAAGAATCACGCAGATTCAGATGTTTTACTCCGATTCACACCAACTTTATTCCAGCCACTTGCTCATGAAGTAATTGTGTGGAATAGTACTGGTAATGGCAGTTCTAATGGTGAAAATGATACTTGGGATGGTCATCAGGGAGATAGACCTGATTTGTTAATCCCTTTGCATATTCCGGACACAGTCTATGCCCTCCCAGAAGATACTCGGCAACTTCGTGCTAGAGCAACAATAGAATACTCTGCATTCGATGAGAATATGGATAGAAGTACTGAAGAAAGAGTATTTTTACAAATTTACAGATGGTCGGATGATGATGGTGATGGCATTTATGTCGAGGATTTTGATAATGATTCAATGGTTGATTCTAATGATTGGACCGAATCTAGTGAATTAGAAGAGGTAACGTATTGGTGGTCTAATGGCCCTAATGCAGAGGTAAGAGTAGGTAATCCATTTGAGGATGCTAGAGATGGTATTTTACTCGGAGTTTGGAATCATAATGGAGACTTGTCTGATGAGCCTGTAAGGATTGAAATTGATTGGACTGCATTCGGAAGCGCAGATGATCAGTGGATTACAATACCTTCGACAATGGTTGTGCATGCAGATGGTAATGATACTATTCAGATGAATATTGAAGTTCCATTGGATGCTGAATCTGGTCTACACCAACATGGTGTTTTTATTGAGTCATTTGACTACCAAAATGGAACCGCATCTATCACATCTCATCGAAATTGGACTCTTCCAGTTGTAACTAATGTTCCATGGTCAGGTCCCTTTGAAATTAAACCTAAACCACTAGATGGGAACATGTCAAATCAAACTCTTTACGATGAAGAATGGATCAGTGGTGCTACAAGATGGAATTGGCGTGCTGAAAGCGGAGATTGGAGATTCTTGACAGTAGATTGGCCAGAGGAATGGGATACAGGCGGTACTGTGATTTTAGATGTTGACTGGGATGATAATCCATATACTGATGTTGATATTTTATGGCTTGATGAGACACCACATGGTTATTCAGCGGATGACCCGGATGCTTATGGTGACTCAACATTCAGTATTTCTTCCAGATCTGTAAACAATCATGTCGGAAGTGGAAAGCATAATTGGGGAACTTACACAGGTACTTCTAGAGAGGTATTCACCGTACCTGCATTGGCAGGAACCCATCAAATGGTCCTACATACTGCCTTGCATGGCGTTTCTACAAATGATAATGCTTTGAATATCTCAGTTGGTTATGTAGCGGCGGAAGCAGATGGTTTCTCACAGACAGTAACTGATTGGTCAGATGGTGACGGGGTTGATGCAGTTCATGTGGTTTCTACCGCCTCTATGGACATCGAGTCAGTTTCATCATATGGATGGACACAACCTATTTACTTCGATAATCAGACTGCATATCAAGATGTTTCAAGTGATAAGATGACTTCATCATGGTGGCATAATTTCACTCTTGAAGATATTACTGAATTGAGTATTTCCATGGATGCTTATGAGTCAGCTGATTTGGACCTTTTCTTATTCTTCGATGATAATGAAGATGGTCAATTCACATCTAACGAAGAGGTTTCTCGATCTTGGTCTGGGACATCTTCCGAAAATATAGAATTGAATGATGTAGAAAATGGCCTCTATGCAGTAGCAGTACATGGGTATTCCGTGTCAGGTGATGTTCAGTTTTGGATAGATATTGGCATGGTTGGAGGAGATAAATTAAATATTACTGATCAGATTAAATTATTGAACTCTGAAATAGATTCCATTTGGCCAAATGGTTCAGAAACTTTAGCCGGAAATGTGCCCACCAGTGCACATCAAATAAATTTAGCTTTCGAACGCCCAGATGCTGCAGGAATTTGGCAAGGAGAAGTAGAAATAATTCTAGTAGGGGGGATCAAATTAAGCCTTCCATACACTTATAATTTAATGGAAATTGAACCCTATATTGAATTTTCAACACCGGAGAATCTAACACAGACCAACGAATTATTGCCTATAGAAATTTATGCTCTTGATACTGGAATAGGTTTTTCTCTGGATGATGTTAATTGGTATGGGATTAATAATCAGACGATTATTCCATCTGCTGATTCAGTTGAGGCAATTGATACACTATTTAATTATCATAATTTAACAGAAATATGGAACTCCGGAAATCACTTCGCAATGCCAGAAAATATTTCATTCAGAGAAATTTGGATTAACTCAACAATTCCTGAATCAGAGCAGTGGCACGATTATGGTGTCAATATCACTGATAGATCTGGCCTATTTAATCAGTCATGGCTTTCTGTGAATTATGATGTCACATCTCCTCCATTGTTCATTTTTGGCATCCCAGAAATTACTAAAGAATCATATGTAAATCTGGTGATACAGACGGAACCAGGCTCTAGTGTGTATCAAGATGGTTATCCAATTTCTGGTTTTGATGAATATGGTTTCGTAAACTGGACTGTAGGTCTGATACCAAGTGAAATTGGTATTGAATATGATATCGAGGGGTTTTCAAATGACTATTACTTAGTCCCTGAAGAAAATTATTTTTCCATTACTTCTGTTGATGCGGCAGGAAATAGTGTGTCAAGCAGCCATATGGTAATTTTTGACAATGAAATTCCAGAGTTAGCTTCATTGTATATTGACGATCAAAATGGATTCAGGTATACAACTACCGACTTTTACAGCACACTTAACATTACAAGCTCAACTTTTGGATTAAATATGTCTGTGGATGTAAAAGAATGGTGTCTAAACATTACCAAGAAATCTTCGATGATTGACAATGGAATAGAAGTTTGTATGTCAAATGATGTAATTCCCGGAATTTTAGTAACCAATCTTTCAGGCTTGGAAAGTACAAGAAATATCCCAGTTGAAGTAGATTTGAATAATATTTCGGATGGAGAATATTTGATTAATATTAATCTAATTGACTGGGCAGGAAATTCTGCTTCAGAAGAATTTAATTTCCATCTTGATCGTAGTATTCCAATTGTTGAGTGGATGTTATCTCCATCCAACAACGGTGAATTGTTTGATCACCGTCAAGTGATGAATTGGGCTTCAAATGAATTATCTCATGTTTATTTCACTCATAACGGGGTTCAGATTGAAGAATGGCAAGGATTCGGAAGCGAATCTAATTTTACTTTGAATACTAAAGGGCAACACGAATTTTGTATAATAGCTTATGACTCTACAGAAGGTCAATATAATGAGAACATTCTAGTCGATTGTCAAATCTATAACCTTAACGAATCGATATATGCTACGAATGTAGTCGCTCCGTGGAATGGTGGAATTACGACTGAAAATATGGTTTCAACTGTCATTTACAGGGGACCAGACCAAGAAATTTGGTGGCAGAATAATGCAGGAGATGAGAGATTCCTAATTACTCCTGGTGCACTGGTAGTAGAATTAGAGTTCATCTTAAAAGAGGGATTTAATGACTATTCAATTGAGATTGAATCATTGGATCAAATAAATGAATATCAACTTTCCATAACTCGTGATACCATAGCTCCTCTTCTTTCATTCGAACAGATTAATGTACGAAATTCTACTTTGAATCAGATTAAACACATCGAAGGAAATTGCGAACCTGGCGCTTATGTGATGATTTGGAGCGTGATTGAATCATACGAATTCATTTGTGACTCATCAGGCTTGATTGATATTAACATTTCAGTACAAAATATAGTCGGAAAACATGTCATTCAGGGTACGACCACAGATTCAGTAAACAATAGAAACTCCTTTTCAGTAGAAGTAATAAATCAGAATTGGATTGATTGGGCTATTGACGATGCACAAGACCAAGGGCCAATGCTTTGGTATTTCTTAGCTGTTTTATTCAGTGTATTAATCCTTATTAGTTTAACAGTATTTGCACGTAGATCATTAAGAAAAAAGAAAGTAAATGATAAAAATTTAATCTCTCTCGAAGAGTCACTTGAAGAAATTAATGAATTATTGAGTTCTCCCTTGTCATCTGATTCTAACATAGATTGGGGGGTTGTCAATAGCGATTTACCTGAAACAGAAGAGCTGAAGTCTTGGAAAGAAAATAATCGAAGTATCCATTCAATAAATCATGACGATGACGAAGATACAATTGACCTTGATTGAGCATAAGCCTCATTGCTCTATGTTGCTTCGTAGATACATGGCTATAGAACACATTGCAATTATCGGTGCTGGACAAATGGGTAATGGAATAGCCCAAGTTTCAGCATGTGCTGGATACAAGGTGACCATGATTGATATCAAAGAAGAGTTTGTTGAGAAAGGTATGTCGACAATTAAACAATCTCTAAATAAATTAGTTTCTAAAGGCAGAATGTCTGAAAAAGATGCCGAATTAGCAATTTCTAGAATTAATACTTCTACTGAAAACTCATCTGCATCAGATGCAGATTTAGTTGTGGAGGCAATTCCTGAAGTTTTATCTTACAAAACTGCTCTCTTTGAACAATTAGATAATTTATGCAAATCTGAAACTATACTTGCCACAAATACTTCAAGCATAAGCATTGATTCCATTGCTGCATCTACAAGTAGGCCAGATAAAGTAATTGGTATGCATTTCATGAATCCAGTTCCTATCATGAAATTAGTCGAGATAATTAACGGCAGTAATACCTCTGATGAAGTCAATGAAGATGTAGTCAAAGCTGCAGAGAAAATGGGTAAAACTGCATTATCTTGTAATGATTCACCAGGTTTTGTTTCAAATAGAATCCTTTGCCCAATGATTAATGAGGCAATTATTACATTAGAAGAGGGAGTCGCTGAACCTGAAGCAATCGATGGCATAATGAAACTAGGGATGAACCATCCAATAGGGCCTCTGGCTCTTTCTGATTTGATCGGAAATGATACAGTATTACATATTATGAATGTCCTTCATGAAGGTTTTGGAGATGATAAATATGCTCCCTCAAAATTATTGGTGAAAATGGTCGAAGAAGGCAAATTAGGTAGAAAATCTGGCGAAGGATTCTACAAATATTGAATTTTACGTTTCGAGAGACTTCAAATCACCGCATCCCTTCCGTTATACGTGGATAGCCAAAAGAGAATCTCAATTTTAGTCTCAATATTGATGCTAGGTATGCTCGCAATGCCTGTATTAGGTAATGATGCTGGTACTGGAGGAGATGCAGGAAATACTACATCTACTGCAACACCATTACCTGCTGTAAATGGTACATATTATGGTAATCTAACTTCATCAAGTGACACCTCTGATTATTATTTGATAAATATGTCTTCGAATACTGGAATAGCAGTCGAGATAACTTATCCTTCTTCTGTAGACTTCGATCTCGCTCTATTGGATAGTGGTGGAGGTTATATCGATCTTAGTACTAGCTCTGGAACTACAGATGATGTTACATCAAATAGTACTTCAGTTGGTGGAAATAGCGTATATATCTGGGTAGATCATTATTCAGGTACTGCACAATATACTATGCAGGTATGGATTTTCTCTACTGGTTCTTCTGGTGGCGGTGGTGGTGCCGGTAACGGTACAAATGGGCATGATGCAGGAACAGGTACTGATGCGGGTAATTCAGAAGCCAGTGCAATGTTAATTAATTCTACAAATGTTTCATTTTGGGGTGACGTCACATATTCAACAGATACTGATGATTACTATAAGGTCTCAATGCCAGCATATTTCGGGGTCAATTCTTCATTAAGCTGGAATTCTACTGCGGATTTAGATCTAGAAGTTTACGATAGTTCTGGAACTTTGATAACCTACAGTTGGTTTACTAATCCCGAGACAGTAACAGTGAATAATTATGGAGGTAGTGACTTATTTTTCAGAGTATTTGCATATGGCACAAATACAGGTTCTCATGATTATTTCTTATCCTTCACATTCGATAATATGACTAATGCTCCAGTAAACAATCAAGATGATGCAGGAACAGGTG
>PCAW01000037.1:0-51468 GCA_002730775.1 Methanobacteriota archaeon
ATGCTACTGCCCCGATGGTGTAGTGGCCTATCATGCAGCCCTGTCGAGGCTGCGACCCGGGTTCAAATCCCGGTCGGGGCGCCACTAATCTGAGTTCTCTTCCCACCAGTTTACTTTTTCTTCTGGCTCTGATTCTGAATGTTCATACTTCGGCAGATCTGGTAACATATCTATTGATTCTTCAATTATCTTTTTGTAGCCCACAACTGACATTTTTCCTGGGACAGTGGTGCGCCATTGCCCTGTAAGTTCCCAACCAGGAATAGCATTCGCCCACTCCCTATCCTTCCTTATGAGATAGTCATCATGGGACCAAATCGGACCTACCTCTACATCCATATTCATGCCTTCCCATTCCTCCAATGTACTTATTGGGACGGTGTCATTATTCAGCATTGAATCTTCAGACGTAATAATAGCCTTACTAATCATTCTCAATCCCGCGAAGTTCATCCCAATTCCGGCTAGAAAAAATGGGGCAGAAAAAGCCAACATAAAAATTGAAAATCCCAAATAATCGAGATCAAGGACACCATCACTTAACATCATAAAAGGAACCATTGTAAAAGGTAGACCAAAGCAGAAAAAGAATAGCCCTACGAGGATCATGCCAATTTTTTCTACAGGTGATCCGGGAATAAAATCAGATTGCGCGTTAACCATATCCTAACCAACCAATTCGAAATTACTCCAAGGCCATATTAAAAAATACCCCTAATTTAGATTGATATTCGTCAGAATTACCCCATAATGCGTCTACATGGCCTCTTTGCTCAACATACCATGTAGTAACATTAGCATCATTAGAAATCATTCTTTCCTCAAATGTTTCAGAATGTTCAATCGATACTCTCGGATCTTCTTTTCCATGGGTAAGGAATACCGGCCTGTCTCCCGCGTTGTCCGCTGCTTCTAGCGGTGAACGTTCAGTAAGGCTGATTCCTGCGAGCCATCCTCCGACTCTGACGCCAGGTCCTGCAAAGCTAGACGGGAATCCCAATCGATCTAATTCGTTCTTTATGACTAATGGGAAGTCAAGTACGGCACTATCTAACCACATTGCCCCTATTCCTGGTTCATCTGCAAAAGCAATTGCCGCACCGCCACCAAGTGAGAATGCGGTCATTCCAACTTCTCCCGGAGAATATCCTTTCTCAGAAACTAACCAATCATAAGCTCCCAAGATGTCTTTGTATTCTTTTTGACCGATACTCACATAATCACTGACAACATCGCTATCGCCATAATTCCTCAAATCAAAAGAAAGACTATTGATACCTGCTTCAGCAAGATAGCTTTGCATCAACAACATTTCTGGTTTGCATTTACCATTCTGAGGCATTCCGTGTGTTTGTATTACAACCGGAGCATTTGGATCGACTTCGATATACCATCCTCGAAGAGTTATTCCGGATTCGCCTCTAGGTTCAAATGAGACATTCTCGTACTGATATTGATAATTAGACACATCAAAATTCTTCCTTATGTCTATACGCTCCTCTGAATCATTCCATGGTTCAAAACTTTCCCAGTCGTCATTAGTGGTCCAATTATCGGGTGTATTAGAAGCCCACATGCCACAACCAGGATTTGCAGAAATACCTTGGGACGCAACTGTGTATCCAATACCGATATAAGCGAGAGAGAATAAGAATGTAGATACTAAGAATATTGCAACGATTTTTCGTTTATTATCAATTATTGGAGCTATATTCCAGCGGCTCATTGTTCTGCGGAAGAGTATATTGCAAATAAAATAGAGACTTTATCGTTAGTTTGAATTTTAATTTTGTGCGACTTTTTGTATTTCATTTTGATTTAGGTATGGAAAAATAGTTTCGAAAAAAGAATTGAAGTAGAATGAATCTATCATGTAGTATCTTTTCCAATCCATGCTTCGAATGAGCATAGTCTTAATGCGCTACTGTAATCTCTCTTGATTTTTAATTCAGGTTTTGGTTTACCGGCTAGGATGGGTGGAAGAATTTCATTTATTTTACTATTGGCAGATGGAATGTCTGATTCTGCGACTATTACTCTGCCTCGTATTAATGAAACGTTACTTCGATTGAGTAAGGGAATTAAGTCAGGGAGAAGCTCTATTGTTCGATGAGGAAGGTTGACCAAGACCATATCCCATTTACCCGAATATTGAGGATTTTGAGAAAGTTTTGTAGCATCAGCCAATCCAACTATTCTGTCATCATAATATTTTTGTAACTTTTCTGATTTGGTCGGATATTCTCTTTTGTCCCATCTCTTGAGATTCTCGAATAATAATTCCACTGCTGATGAATTCAAATCAGAGGCTAGTATATTGCCGACTAAGTCTTCTTCTGCAATCAAGGTAGATAGTGCGGGACCTACTCCACAAAACGGATCACAAATCGCTAAAGGACGATTGAGTTCATTACGTAATTCTTTAGCGAATCGAAGTGTTTCAAGCCTCTCTGTTTGAAGTTTAGTTGAGTAGTATGCCACTTTGGGATCACATGAGATATATCTGCCGGATTCTTTGACCGAAACCTTTGTGTTGGTGAGTTCTGAAGGAATGTTGTCAAAATATAATTCTGAATCTTTACGCGCTCCTATAGGTTCTAAATCTCTAATTCTTAATTCTCCCATCACTCCTCCATCAGATAATACTAATCTAATAAATGGATGAGAGAGTAGTTTGGCTTGGGCAATTTTAGATGTATATTGTTCTATACTATCATCTATTCTTACTATCAACATATCTCCAAAAAATTCATGTGATGAGGGCCATGATTCTTTATGCTCAATCACCGTATCTTTTCCTACTAAATTTTCCAAATGATTCCACCAATCGGTATCTATGATTTCATTTGGCATTCCTTCAGAGAAAACAATTTCAAATTCGCAGAGAGGTTTTGGTAAATTTATATTGGCAGACACTGAAATAGGGATTAGGCGATTTTTTCCGTCTTCTGAGGAAAAAATTCTGTGCTCCTTGGATAACCAATCAAATTTTGTTATCTCGGTTAAAGCAGCCTGTACTTTTTTATTTGGCACTAGTAAATGTCGCATCACGTTCATGATGTGCAGGCGGTTAGACCCCTTCACCATGACGGAGGAGAGATTGTCGGCTGGCTTGTGGCTCATTGGCTTGGGGCCTGGAAATTTAGATCACATGAGTCAGAAGGCAATCGACGTAGCAAGAGCATGTTCTGAAAGATTTTTAGAAGGGTATACTGCTATTCTTCCGCCTTATCAAGAAGATAGATTAGAGGATTTTGTAGGAGGGTGGGAGAGAATAATGAGGCCTCTAGTTGAAAATCCTGAAAAAATATTAAAATTGGCCAAAAAAGAACCTGTCGCGTTACTAATTGTGGGAGACCCCATGCAAGCCACTACTCATGTTGATTTAGAAGCGAGATGTGATGAATTACATATAGGTTTCAATATTATACCGGGAATTACTGCTACGGCACTTGCAGTATCATTATCGGGATTACAATCCTACAGGTTTGGGAGGCAGGTTACCATTCCTTATTCCTATGGTAATTATTTACCTTCGTCGCCTTTGGAAATGATCTATAGAAATTATGATAATAATCTCCATACTCTTGTATTGTTGGATTTAGACCCTACAGGAATGGGGGTAGAGAAGCCTACTCCTATGAGTCCTCGCGATGCATTCACAATACTACAAAAAATGGAAGAAAGAATGGTCGAGGAGGGGAAAAAAATATCGCAACAGATAAAAAATTTAGATAGTATTTTACTTACCGATATCTCATTAGACTCTCAAAAAATTATTGCTGGCAATCTTTCTGAAATCTCAGAGTACAATGATGGTTGGATCCATTGTTTGATTATACCTTCTAAAATGAATCAAAATGAAATTGATGCCTTTGAACGTAGGAAAATTGTTTGACCATCTAATCGACGAACTCAAGGGGGGTCGATGTTTCCGTTAATTGTATAACATGGCTCGCCCACCTGCTGAAGTAAGATTTCCTGGCGATAAAAATCGTAGGAAAAAAATCAAAGTGCGCGGTATAAAACAGGCTTCTAAACAAATCCAGCAAAGATTAGAGAAGGATTTGGATGCTCTTTTGGAAGACCCCAAGATATTCTTGCCAGAAATAAAAGCGGAACTTGGTAGACCTAGGAAAGATATGATGGCTGCAAGCTTGAAGGAAATTGAATATGTCTCAAAAAAGCGTCACGATAGAAAATGGTTAGCTAGAAGAATGGTGAAGAGGAGAGGTTGTATGGTTTCCCGGGCATTAGCTGGTAGTCTGTTGGCTGCTCTTGATGGAGATCATTCAACAGTAGCCGTATTCAATAATCCAATATATGGTACTTCGAGTTTTATTAGAAGAGGTAATGGGAAACAGGCCCATCAGGCAGCAATTCAAAATTATAATAATCATAAATTAAGAATGTTAGCTTGGGATGAACATGCAAAGTCTGGACACTGGTTTTTCTCTTGGAAAAATGGGTTTGAATATACAGGCATGGCACCTAAATCACCTGAAAATTGGATCGATGCTGCACTGGAGTTCTCCTCTGTTAAATTTTCTGGAGATAAAATAAGATGGAGTAAAGGACTTGATGAAGAGACGGTACTGAATAACGTCTTTTCGGATTCTGGATGGTTAAAAATTACCTTTCAAAACGGCGTTATTGCTGGGTTGTCGCAAAATTCTCTTACCAAAACTGAAGAAGGTTTCGTTCCGTCAATAGCACTCACAATGTTGCCGCCAAAAATCTCTGAAATCATCGATGCTGAGTGGATGTGGAGGCCAATTGGTTGGCCTGAAGATAAGGCTTTACCGACTGAAGGATTGGAAAAATTAGATGAAGTATTACTTGCTTGGATGTCAATGGCTTTGGAAGATTCTTCGTTGGGTAGAGAATGCCGCAAAAGTATCTTGAACTCAATTGATGAGGGTTATATTAGTGGCAATAATTGGTTCGATAATGAGTCAAAGAAAGACTTCTTAGAGTTTTTATCAGGAAGTGATGATGAGAAGGAGGCAATTGCCGCTGTATTAGATAATCTAGAGACTGGAATACATGTAAGGCAAGATGCCATTACTTTTGAATTGGAGGAAAAAGTTGTAAGATTTGAAGAAAATGCTTGCCATCCTCTTTTGGTTTCTTTATGGAAAGATCACGGGCTCACTATATTGGATCAAATGTTCGAATTAAGTGGCGAAGAAGCCGAGGAAATTTACAATAAACAATTACAACGGAAACAAGGTTTTGGGGCATTTTTGAGAGAGTTGAATAATAATCTCTCAACGGCAAAAAAATTAGACTCGTTACCTTGGAGTAATGTTTCATTACCAAAGCCACTTAGTTTTGCAGATAAATTAATCAGAAAGGCGGGTGACGATGGAGTTGCATCTACTGTATCATTGGCTAGAAAAGGAAAAGATTTGGATGCGGCAATGGGATGGGCTTGGCTTGTTGTACACGATAGAACAGAATCGGATGCATGGAGATTTGATTCAGCTTCTCGTGACAAAGGTAGCGATTGGGTCCCTGTACTACATATGTTATGGAATTCAGCTAAAAGAATTCTGAATGAGAATAGTGAAGAGGCAGTATCTGACTATGTTGAGGCTATGAAAAAATTAGCAGAAATATCTGGTGCTGGTAAATTAACTTCTCCATGAGTATCAAACTACTATCCAAATTGCAACAGCAATTAATGAAAAACCCATTCCTCTGTTTAACATTGTAGCCGACTTTGTAGTTGTGAACAACTTTCTTAGTTGAGTACCGAAACCAGCCCATGTCATAACAGCAGGTAACCCAAATACAAGATTAAGTCCTACAAGCATCACTTTTGCTCCAAAACTAGGGCCGAATAAAAGTCCGAATTGGGTCATTAAAACTAGAAAATGAATCCATGCTTTGCCGTTGACGATTTGCAGAACAATGCCGGTTATTGGACCCAATTTAGTGCTTTTTTGTTCATCGTCAGACATTGGAGAAGATTTGAAAACTTGATACCCTAAATATGCGATATATAATGCTCCAATGTATGTCAACAAATCAAAGAAATTTTGGTTTTTTTCTATGAATACAGTTGCTCCACCTACAAAAATACCCAATGATGACCAACCTACTGCCATTCCTGAAATTAATGGTAAGGTGCCTTTGAAACCGTGCTGCGAACCGTGTGCAGCACAAAGAATATTATTTGGTCCCGGAGAAAAACACATTGCAATTGTGAAGACTAGGAATTGGGCGAGAAGTTCTGAATCCATATTAACCACTAAGCACGAGTGGAAAGTAAGTCAGCAGCTACAGCTAAAGCCTGTTCGATGTCGTTCCAAATATCTTCAACATCTTCAATTCCAACGCTCATTCTAACAAAACCAGGCACTACTCCTGCTTCCATTCTTACTTCTTCGGGAACAAACATATGACTGGAATTGAATGGGCATTCTACTAAACTCTCAACACCGCCCAAACTTGTTGCTTCAAGTGTCATGTTCAATGATTTCAGGAACTTAAGGGCTGCTGCATCTCCCCCTTTAACTACGTAGGAAAGCATACCACTGCCTTTTGGTAAAATTCTTCTTGCTAACTCATAATCATCATAATTTGGTAGAGAAACATGATTCACTGATTCGATCATTGAATGTGTAGAAAGCCTTCTTGCTAACTCTGCGGCATTAGATGTATGGATTGGCATTCGAGCATGTAAAGTCCTCATTCCCCTCTCTAGAAGATAACACATGTGAGGATCTGCGGCACCTCCAAAGTGTACTTTTTTAGGGAAAATTTGGGCTATTAAATCTTTTTTACCCACTACAAATCCTGCAATTAAATCTGAGTGGCCGCCGAGATATTTTGTTCCTGAATGTATTACTAAGTCAAATCCGCTCTTAACTGGGTTGCAGCCCCATGGTGAAGCAAATGTATTATCAACAACAGAAATTAGATTATTTTTTTGTGCTATTACAGCCATGGCGTCTAAATCGCAAACTTTCAGAACTGGATTGGATAATGTTTCCACGTAGATCATTTTTGTGTTGTCTTGAATTGCAGCTTCGTATGAAGAAGGGTCTCTCATATCAGCCATAGTTACTTCGATACCAAAACGCGGAAGATCTTCGGTAAGCAACCCATATGTTCCTCCGTAAACGTCTGTACTAGCAATAACATGATCCCCGCTTGATAAGAGGCCGAGAAGTGTTGTAGATATTGCCGCCATACCACTAGCAAAGGTTTCTCCATCCTCTGCACCTTCCATAGCGACGATTTTTTGCGCAACCGCTTCTGAATTGATACTGGATAGCCTCGCATAGAGCATTGTGTGCTGAGCCCCACCAGCCCAACCTGCATATCTTTCATCAGTCAAATGATATGTTGAAGACAAGAATACGGGAGTATTTACTCCTCCTCCAACAGAATTTGTTCCTGAATGTACTGCTTTAGTTGCGAATCTCTTGTCGGTATTGTCATTCCTCATATACCTCGGAGAGAGTGTAAGCAAATCAACTAAACGGCGAATATATGATAAAGATGTCGAGATTTTGACGGAGAATAGTGAAATAGCCGACTTATTGACGGAAATACTAAGAAAGAATAGTCTTAGCGTCGTATAATGCCCTTTTCAAATCTAGATACTAAAGATTCTGGTATACTAAAAATGCTAAATGAAGATTCGAGAGCGACTACACAGGCAATAGCCGATGCTTTGAATATGCCAAGAGTTACGGTCCATGATAGAATAAAAAGATTGCAAGATAGAGGAGTCATAGATAAATTTTCTGTGGAGATAAATCGAAGAGAGTTAGGGTGGCCTTTGCATGGATTCATTCTTGCGAATTGGGCAGGGCAGAGAGAAGATATTGATAGGAGATTCGTGGCTGAAGAAATTTGTAAAATGCCTTTCGTTGTAGGGTGCCATATAGTTACTGGCCAATGGGATTTTATTGTAGAAGTGGTGGCTAAAGATATGGCTAATTTAGGAGATTCCATCTTAGATCAGTTGTCTGAAATTAATGGAGTTGGGCACACTCAAACTTTGGTTTCTTTCTACAGCTTTGACGGTGTTGCCAAATCTCTTGGTTAACTGACAGGATCATTAATCCCCCATATCCTATCTGTTAATTGGAGGAACAGGGCGACTACTGGGCCTATCAATATCGCAAAAATAATAGTTCCCAACCCAAATACTCCGCCGAGTTTCCAACCAATTAACAATGCAATTATTTCGATTGTTGTTCTAACCCTACCTATTGGTATATTAGTAATTCTCTGGAGACCTGTCATCCATCCGTCGCGTGGCCCGGGGCCTAAGTTTGCGGTCAAATAAAAACCACTGCCTATGCCGACTAATATTGTGCCTAACAATACTTGAATAAACTGATAAATTTGTTGTTCAGGGTGTGGAAGATATGGTTCCATGACATCAATGGCTACAGCAATTAATATTGCATTTAGAATTGTCCCAACTCCTGGTTTTTCTTTCAATGGTATCCATAAGAAAAGCACTATTACGCTAATGAAAAACGTTGCTTGACCTATTGTCCAGTCAAATTGGATTCCGATACCTTGGGCTAAAACTGTCCAAGGAGCTACCCCGAGTCCGGCTGCAATAATTACAGCATCTCCTGTGCCGAATATCCATAATCCTATGACTAATATGGTTAAGGTGTTTAATTTGGGCTTAGTAGACATTGGGTCATTAGAGCTCCAAGTAGTGGTAGGTACCTTTTTTGCCAATTTGAAAAAAGGTTGAGATTTAGACAAAAATTACTCACCTTTAACCCAATTAGAGTATTCATCCGTGGATTCTACCGCCCAATATAATATTTCAGGGACATCGTAAGGATGTTCTGATTTTATCTTATGAATCAATTTTTTAATCTTAGATTTGGTAGTTTTAAGTTGTATCAGCCATTCTGATTCACTCGTTATTTCTTCCCTCCAGCGATATATCGATCTTCCTCTATTTACTTGTACACAAGCAGAGAGTTTTGAATCTATAATAGACTGAGCCCAAATCCCAACTTCTGCATCATTAAGGTCGCCACTAAGAGATGTTTGAACTATGAATAGCGTGTCAACCATGGACAATCCTAGACGGGTTTCCAATATAGCCTGTGGCATATATTCAATGCCTGTGTATGCTTCCGAAGTTTCGGCGATAAGATGGGGGCGTGGCAAAAACCTATTGATTCTGGCGGAATTCCTGATTCAGAGACTCATTTTGATGTTATTGTTGTAGGAGGCGGTCCTGGAGGCTCGGCTGCAGCTGCTTACAACGCTTTGAACGGTTGTAAAGTTCTTTTATTGGAAAAAGAAATTTGGCCTAGAGATAAGATATGTGGAGATGCGGTTGGAGGTAAATCGCTATCTCATGTAAAAGAATTAGGAGTCTTAGATATGATTGAGTCGACTCCTCATTATGTAGTGGATTCTATCGTTTTCGGCAGTGCAAATGGTTCTGAAGTCAGAGTCATGCTGCCAAAGGAGTCCTATGAAAAAATGGGTTTACAATCTGGTTATGCATTGCCTAGAATGCAATTTGATTACATGATGTTTCAAAGAGGCCAAGAAATAGTTAGAGAAAATGGAGGATCTGTAATACAGGGTTTTTCTGTACATGAAATAATATTTGAAAAAGAAAATGGTGTTCACAAAATAAAGGGCGTAAAGGGGAGTGTTGGAGGGAGAAAATCAGGTAATGAAGAATTAACATTCACCTCTGCAGTCACAATCGGAGCTGGTGGTTACAATTGCCCGGTATCGAGAGTAATTACTGAATTGCATAATGAGCCACATAGAGACGATGATCATTTCTGTGGAGGCTATCGAGAATATTGGGATGATGTTGGAGGATTGGGAGGTGATGAGGGCCCGATTGAAATACACTTTATTGACGAAGTTTTACCGGGTTACTTCTGGCTTTTCCCCGTACAAGGAAATAGAGTTAACGTAGGGATTGGGATGTTAATTTCTGAACATAGAAAACTGAAAAAAGATAGAAAGAAATCTCTCAAGAAAATACAAAAATGGGTAATTAAAGAACATCCGCGATTTAAGGAAAGATTTGCGAATGCCACATTAGTTCCGGGTTCTGAAAAGGGGTGGCAATTACCGTTTGGTTCTCCGAGAAAGGATGCTCCCTCATATCAACCAAGGAGAGTGGCGATGGCGGGCGCTATGTGCGTAGGAGATTCTGCAAGCTTAGTGGATCCATTTAGTGGTGAAGGTATTGGTAACGCATTACTATCTGCAAAAATGACTTCAAAACATTTCGATAAAAATCTGCATGCAAATGGATTCCCGGAAGAAGGTGCTAAAGAATATATGATTGATTTATGGGGTGCATTGGGCTCTGAATTAAAAAATTCTAAGACTTTACAACAGGTTATGAAATGGAAAGTGCTTACCAATTGGTTTGTCAAGAAGGCATCAAAGAAAGAAGAGTTAGGAAAAATGATGTCGGAAATGATTGCCAGTAAAGAATCGCAAAAAATGCTTTGGAGTCCTTGGTTTTTAATGAAAACATTATTATTACCATGAGGTTATATTTATGCAAAATTTAACCCGTAATTTAGATGGGATTGAAGCAGTTTTCTTAGATTTAGATGGAACTATTTACATGGGAGATAATCTAATTAAAGGCGCTGTGAATTTTCTAAATCGGATAGAAGAAAAAGGGATTAGAAGATTCTTTTTATCCAATAACTCAAGCAAATCAGTAAAGCAATATTTATCCAAACTAGAAAATTTAGGAGTGCCAGCTAAGGAAGAAGATATATTATTATCGACTCATGATTTATTGGCATGGCTTTCCTCAAATAATATTTCTGAAACCTACCTAGTAGGCACTGTTGGAATGAAAGAAATGCTAGAATCTGCGGGCGTTAATACATCTTCTAATGATCCCCAATATGTTGTTCTAGGTTACGACACTGAAATAACTTATCAGAAATTGACTCAAGCCTCGATTAATTTGCATAAGGGAGTGCCTTTGGTTGTCAGTCATCCAGATATGGTTTGCCCCTCACCAAATGGTGGCTTACCAGATACTGGAGCATATCTTGCATTGTTTGAAGCGACTACCGGCGTTAAACCCGAACATATTTGTGGGAAGCCAAATCCAGGAATGATTCTGCATAAAATACACGAATTAGGCATTGATCCGAAAAGCTGCGCAATGGTTGGCGATAGGCTCTACACTGATATGGAAATGGCTGAAAGATCGGGCGTTCATGGTATTTTGGTGTTATCTGGAGAAGCTACATTAGAAGATGCTAGGGCAGCGAACCAAAAACCGAGTTTGATTGTGGAATCAGTTGCAGAATTGTGTTTATGATGAATTTCTTCACAGAGAAATTTCGTTTTATCATGTGTACTTGTTGTTTTAATAATAAAAGTCATTCGGGCCTCCATGGAAGGAACGACTGACCCGTCAGTTTTAGAAGATAGATTATACTACAAAATTGGTAGTTTTGTTTATGATAATGCCAAGGTTGTATTAGTTACTACTTTACTGTTAGGAGTTGGTCTCGCGGGATTAATGACTTTGGAGCCTAAATATATCGAAGGTTTTGGCGAAGGAGATTTGGAATCTGTTCACGGATGGGATGCTATCGCAACTGGATTTTCTGATGAAAATGAAAGTTCTTATGAGGTTTTTTATGTTCTCTTCCATCACCCAAGCGGAAACTCTAGTGATGTAGAAATTAGAACCGCGATGGAAGAAACCGTTAGAGTGTTTCAAACTAACGAAGATGTTACAATAGATTATCCTTGGTTCACTAATGAGGCAAATAAGTCGAATCTGATCAGTACCATTGATGAGTCTTGGTCTAGAATACGCGTACAATTCAACTTGGATAGAGAGGAATCAAAGGTTTTGCTAAAGGAAACTATTGAAGATTTGGAGTTACCAGAAAATACTCCTGAGGGAATGGAAAAATGGGTAACTGGAAACTTGGCTATCGACGTTGTATTTGACTTAACTCTTGAAGATGAATTAATCAAAGCGGAATTAATCTCTGCTCCTCTTACCTTACTTATTTTACTACTAGTGTTTGGAAGTCTTGTTGCTGCGGGTTTGCCTGTTCTGACTGGAATTTACACAGTGATTGCGGCTGTAGGTATAGTTACTGGACTAACTTATATTTTTGACGATATCACGATTTATGCAAATAATATTGTATCATTACTAGGTATTGGATTAAGTGTAGATTATTCATTATTCATAGTTAATCGATTCAGAGAGGAGTTGCGTAGAGGTAGAGACCATAAAACGGCTATTGCAATGACTAGTGCTACTGCAGGTAGGGCTATTTTCTTCTCTGCAATGACTGTGATGGTTGGATTGATGGGTATGTTGTTTTTCGAAAATACTGGTTTGCCATCACTAGGTTGGGGCGGTATATGTGCCACCCTTGTTGCTTTGGTTTCATCAGTAGTTCTTTTACCAGCTATATTATCCTTATTAGGAGATAGAATAAACTCATTCAAAGTTCCTTTCTCAATGACAGATACGAACAAGGAAGACGGTTTTTGGTCATGGATTGCTGAAGGCGTAATGAAGCGTCCTTTATCCGTACTAATCCCAGCAGTGATGGTTCTACTAATCGCTGGTTCTCCTTTTCTCCAAGCAGATTGGGGCATAACTACGTACAAGGCTTTGAGTCCGGATGATGAATCAAGGAACGGTTTAGAATTAACAGATGTTTATTGGCCAGAAAATGTTGGGAATACTGCTCAGATTGTATTTGAAATTGAAGAAAATATTGATCCTTTCTCAGAAGAAAATATTCGTAACTTGTACAATTTTTCAAAGGAAATTATGACTATCGAACATACTAGTTATGTTTACACGTATGCACATTTTGATTCATCGATGAATCAAGACGAAGTAATTGCCTTTTGGGATGACTCTGAAGACGAAAACTTGACTTCTGAAGAAAAATATAATCTAGATTTAAAAAGGAATTTTCATATTGAAAGTTCTGTAGGAAATAATGTAATTTTAGTGATTGTTGGAATAGAGGGTGAACAATCTAGTGAAGATTCTAGAGATGTTGTAAGAAGTATTCGATCTTTAGAAAGTAAAAATGATCAGTTTGGTAGCCAAAGTACTGTTAATGTTGCTGGTATTGCAGCTTACAATCAAGATATTTTAGAAGCGGTGGCAGAAAATATGCCGATTGCTTTGGTATTTATTCTGATCTCGAGTTATATACTTATTTTCTTACAAGTTAGATCGGTGGTTTTGCCACTAAAGGCACTAGTAATGAATGTATTATCAGTCAGTGCTTCGTTCGGAGTATTGGTATGGATTTTTCAATATGGTAATGGGGCTGAATTATTAAATTTCACACCTCAACCGATAGATCCAACAACTCCAGTAATGATTTTTGCAATTTTATTCGGATTGAGTATGGATTATGAAGTTTTGATGCTATCAAGAATTCACGAAGAATGGGAGCGAACCAAGGATAATACAAAGGCTGTTGCGGTCGGATTACAAAAGAGTGGCCGGATAATTACGTCCGCGGCTTTGGTAATGATAACTGTGTTTTCCGCCTTCGGTTTTTCCTCGGTTGTCATAATGAAACAATTCGGCTTTATGCTTGCTTTGGGTGTTGCTGTTGATGCTAGTATCGTTAGAGCATTGGTCGTTCCATCCACAATGCGATTAATGGGCGACATAAATTGGTGGGCTCCAAGTTGGATATCAAAAAATGAGTCTGATGAGGAAGAATAATTCGTTAAGTCGAAGTGTGTAGGCTCGGATGGGTTTGTATGAATAAGGAATGCGTTGTTGTAACTGGCGCTAGTGGATATATTGGGAGCCATATTGTGGCGAATCTCTTATTGAAGGGTAAAAAAGTTAGAGCGACAGTTCGAGATTCGCAAGACCATGAACGAGTCAAGCACTTGAAAGAAATGGAAGTATCAGAGAATGGTTCGTTAGAAATTGTGGAAATGGATCTTTTTGATGAGGATAGTGTGGACCTTGCAATAAGTGGAGCGACGGATGTAATTCATACTGCTGCGGTAGTCATCGTGAGGTCAAAAAATCCACAGGAAAAAATTGTTGATCCAAGTGTAATTGGCACGAAAAATATTATTTCAGCAATTGAAAAAAGTGGCACTGTTGAAAGATTCGTTCACACATCTTCAACTGCAGCAATTCGTCCACAAGAATGGGAAGATGGTGAAGTCTTGACTACAGAAACATTTGCGAAAGATGCCACATTAGAACAGAATCCATACGGGTTGGCGAAATATAGTGCTGAAATGGTTGTTAGAGATTGGCATAAACAAAAGAATGATGTGAAAAAACCAAGGATGGTTACTATTCATCCTTGTATGGTTTTTGGCCCACCCCTTTCACCAAGACACCTGAGAGGATCTCTTTCAATTATTATGATGTTAGTCAACAGAGAATTGCCAGTATTACTGCCTATGCAAATCAGCATAGTTGACGTTAGAGATGTTGCTGAAGCTCATGTAAGGGCATTGACGATGGGGAGAGATGGAGGGAGATATCTGACGGTTGCTGGCGAGATGATGTGGAGCGATATTTCAAAAATTCTAATAAAAGAGTTTCCTGAAAGGAAATGGCCTTTCAGACAATTATCTTACTACTTTGCACTGATAGTGTGTGCATTTCATCCGAGAGTGAGTGTTTCTTGGGCAAAAAGACATTTGAAAAATAAATTATATTGGGATGCTGCTCCTGCTGAAAAAGATCTGAAAATGGAATGGAGATCTATTGATGCAACATTGGTTGATACGATTCCAAATATTGTAAACAATAATTGGGATAAATAATCACACACTAATACTGTTTATGTTTTATGCTATTGTGAAATCGCGAACATATGCGCACTCTTACTCAGAATAGGGGTTTGGTGAAATTGAATCAAAAATCCGTAGTAGGTATACGACTAAATGCACTGCTAATGGTGGTACTAATCGCTTCCATGTCGGGCTCTATTGCTTATGCAAGCAACAGTACTCAACCCGATACATCAAAAATGAGTAAGGAATTAGTTTCTGAATTGGAATCAGTGGACGAAATAGAGGTAATTATTCAATTCACTAGTGAGCAAGATAATTCCGTTTGGCAGTCTCTGGAAACCATGGGAATCGAAATGATTTCTGAAATGTCTGTGCTAAATGGGGGCCTAATCGTTGGAAAATCAACAGATATCTCTCGGCTTTCTACATTTTCAATAGTACAACACATGGAGCTTAACGTCCCTATTGAACATTTTTATCTGCCGGGAGACCAAAATGATACTGAAGCCATGATGCACGAAACTGTAAGATGGGTGAATGCTAGCTTGGCATGGCATCGTGCAATAATCGGAACCGATGGGGTTCTCAAAACAGAACCCGACCTCTCTCTGAAAGAATATGATGGTGAGGGCGCCACCGCAGTAGATCTTGATACTGGAATTGATGGTGAGCATCCAGACTTTGATTGTGGAGAGCCATGGACGGGAGAGAAACTAATCTGGTCAGCTAAATGGACCGGTCTCGCATGGGTAGATGCTCCTAATTGTAATTCAGACACATCCAGCGGGCATGGGACTCACGTTGGCGGGACTATAGCAGGAAATGGTGACGCATCGGGCGGTAGAAGGTTAGGTACCGCAAAGGGCGCAACAATAGTTGCACTTGGAACTGGAGATGGAGCATCAATATTTGCAGCCGTAGAAGGGCTTGAGTGGACTTACCAACACAGTAGACCTGGTTTGAATGACTTCAATATCCGAGTAGTGTCTAATTCTTGGGGTACTAATGGAGATTACAACCCCTCCAACGTAGTAACACTGCTTACAGACATGCTGACTTACGAAAATGATGTTGCTGTAATTTTCGCTGCTTCAAATAGTGGAGGAAGCGGCGGAGAGTCAGAAAGTGATTTGCGAACAAATGTATACGCGAATACGCCGTCAGCAATATCCGTAGCTGCGCTTACTCACGACGGTAATGCTGTCACCTCTTTTTCGAGTAGAGGTTGGGATACCCAGCAACATACGTGGCCAGATATTGGAGCACCCGGTAGAGATATTTGGGCAACAGCACCAAGGGCGACTGCGATTGACGCCTCGACAAGGACTCAGGGCGATCTGTACTACATGGCAATATCAGGTACTAGTATGGCAACGCCACATATTGGAGGAATTGCAACACTTCTCCTAGCGGCTGCACCATCATTAGGTGCTGCTGATTATCAAATTGAAGATCATGATGAAGGCGAAAGCATGTATTTTGATCAACCTGCAAAGGGTTTGCAATTCGAAGATTGGGCAACTAGGAATGAATCAAGAGTACATGAAATCGAATTAATTCTAGAACTCACCTCACATTATGAAATCCTGAGAAACTCATGTGAAGAAGGCAATGATGATGACAATTGCGATAATATTCCAGAGGATTGCTATCTCTCAGAAAATACAGACAGATGTCATGATTGGAGAGTCGGACACGGCCTCGTCGACACAGATAGAGCTCTAGCACTTGCAAGAACTCTTCAGGTTATGCGAGATCCTAATGAAGACGGTTTCTTAGATTATCCAGAAGCTACCGTTTGGGACGCTTACGAACATTATGAGGGGATTATGGATACAAGAGGTTTGCAACTCAGCACCGATCAACTTAGACATGCTTGGAAAGGAGAGTGGAGTCATTTCAATAACGGCCCTACTAGCACTTTCGGCACATATTCCACCGACGATAGACACTACGTTTGGGTTCCAAACGGAACATATGAAATGCAAATTGCATTCAGTTCTCTGGATTGGGATACTGATACAGCACAAATAGCCCAAATTAGACCAAATGTTGATCTTGCCTCCGATGGAAATGATGATGCACAAGGGCAGGGGACTCTAGTTGGTGATACGATTTACGTCGTATTGGATATCCAGCCAGAGCATTGGAATGCATGGACTGAATTCGATGTGACAGGTACGGCAATATCTCTTCCAGTCACAGGAGTCTTGACGGGTTCAGAATTTATGGAGCCGCGAGTACCCTACACATTTGACGTTCTACTCACACTCGATGTTAGCCAAGAATGGACATTTGAAGTTCCATTACGGTTCGATGGATACTCAGACTTGGATCCTGCCCCTCCTTCAGATTTCTATGATGAAGATTCTTCATTCGACTTGATTATGGTCAGGCCAATTTACGATGAAAGTAAGATACCTGCATTTAACGCTGACAATTCACCAATGATTGAAAAATCATCTAACTCAATTTTTATGGCTGGATTTTTGCTTTCGTCTCTTCTCATCATTGTTGTGGCAGCCACTATATGGCTGCGGAATAAATCTGATGATGTCTTAGACGCTGTAATTGAAAATGAAGAGTGAAAAATCATCAGATTCTTGTTTCTTACTGAATATATTATACCGTTATTCTGATGTATGTGGTGTACTGACGGTTGTTCATGCGTGCTATAGCCGGCTGTATGATATTGCTTTTTTTGGCACCGATGATTTCTGGATGTTTTGCTGGTGATACCGTTGAGGAAATTAAAGAGAACAATCCCTTTGATAATCTCTGCCCAAATGGCATTGCTAACAATACGTGGTACCACTATCCCGGGGCTATCGATGCCTTGACTTCTCCCCATATAGTAAATGGAACTTCAATTTTACAAGGTGAAAATATTCCTATATGTACAGAGGGGACGTATTATGGAATTGGGTTTTCCACTTTTGAGCCCACTATTGGGATTACTTCTCAGGATAACATATACATGACTAGTTGGGGTAATGGTGCCGCTGGCGCTACTGCAATTATTCAGTGTAGCGACCTTTTCGAGATGACTAATGTTTCCGATTATTCATGCCAAGATGTTTACAGTCCTACTTTAATTCCTGTTGGGAATTCTAATGACCCTTATGTTTACGTAGACCCTTGGACCGACCGAATAATGAAGTTCGATATGCATGCCTTATTGGGAATGACTGTTGAAACATCGGACGATGAAGGAGAAACATGGTCTCCGTTGCCTACAGGTGCTTCAGGAACTTCGATTCAGGATCATCAAACAATAGCTTCCTCTCCGTATCCTGCGGTATTACATCCAACAACATGGGTATTCTGTATCAATGGTAACTGGCAGTCTCCACTATGCTCATCAAGTTTTGATGGAGGTTTAACTTGGACTCAGCAAGTTCCAGGTGCTCCGCCTAATTGTAACAGCGGAGGATTGACTGGCCATATGGTAGGAGCCAATGATGGGAACTTCTACAGAGGTAACCCTAGTTGTGATGGAGAGGGTTATTCAATTTACAAATCCACTGACGGTGGTTTAACTTGGTCTGAACATGTTCTACCAACAGACGTTACAGGCACTGCAGATACTTGGAATGCCGAAGAAGCACAAGTTTATCCTGATGAAGAAAACAATGTACATGCAATGTGGATGGGTGTTGATGATTTACCATATTATTCATATTCATTGGATCAGGGAAATTCTTGGAGTGATCCATTGATGATTGCCCCTCCAGGACTGAATGGTACCGGTTTCCCTGCAGTAGCAGCAGGAGATAGCGGTCGTGTCGCCTTTGCCTATCTTGGAGATACAGGAGGAGATACATGGAATGGTTATATTTCAGTTATGACAGACTCATTCAGTGATATGCCGTTGATAACTACTGTCCAAGTGAACGAATTTGGCGACCCGTTGAGTCTGGAAGCTGAATGCGGATACAATAGATGCGGAGGATTTGGGGATTTCATAGATATTCTTGTAGATAGTCATGGAAGGGCTTGGTTTGGTCTTTCACATAATATTGGAAATAATATACAAGATGAAGGTATTTACGGGACCATGATGATGGGGCCAAGTCTCAGAGGGCCTACAGTACCACTGAATGTATTACCAGAAGGTGGGCCTCAGACATTGGCTTAATTCAGAATCCATTTGACCAAATATCAATCCCTTGAAGAATGAACCCGCCTGCAAATATCAACATTGCAACACCGCAAAGAGATAAAGCAAATTTATAACTTTTAGCAGAGATATTCCCTCGACTTTTGTCGAATAAATATGCGATAAAGGTCTTTACCAAAATAATTGAAATCAGGAAAGAAATCGCGTAAGCAATGGGCGCTAGAGGTTCTTTTTCAGCAGCAGATGCCATCAGAGGACCTCCAATTAAAAACCAAAAAACATAGACATTTGGGTTCAATAAATTAGTCAATAACCCTCTTCGAAACGCTCCTTTAGCATCCGTAATCAATTCATCACCAATTGGGGGTTCTATAGAAAAACAATCTATGCCCATTTTTATTAAAAATAGCCCCCCTATAATTGAAATAGTAAATAACGCAAAGGGTTGAGTCGCAAACCATGTCGCTGCAAATAAACTAATTATCACTAAAGGGCCATCTGTAAAAATTGGTGCAGCAGCTGTCCAAGCACCGGCTCTAAGCCCTCCCGAAAGTGTTTCCTTAATCACCATCGTAAGTAAAGGCCCCGGCTTTATTCCTTCCACAAGTCCTAATGTAGCCCCTGCCAGAGTCAAACCTAAAATTAGATCTATCTCCATAATTCCCATCTATCCCTTGGACGGGTAAAGTTTGGCGAGTAGGTTCAATATCTCAACATATAGCCAGACCAGTGTTATCATTAATCCGAAAGCTGCTCTCCATTCCAATTGCTTAGGAGCACCTCTTTTCACTCCTTTTTCGATGAAATCAAAATCTGCAACTAAACAAAGGGCACCTATTCCAATAACAAATAGAGAGAATCCTATTCCTACGGGGCCATTTCCATGAATCAATGGTATTTCAAATCCTAAAAATATACCAACAAAAGAGACGATATATATGATTGCTATAGCGCCTAATGAAGAATACACTGCTATAGCAAGGTTTCTATCCCATGAGATTAAACGTGCCCGGTATAGCATCAACATTGAGCCTAAAATTGAGAAAGTTAGTGCTGCTGCAATTATACCCAAACCTGGAAACCCTGCTTCGATTTCTATGAATTTTGTTAAACCACCCAATGCAAGGCCCTCAAATCCAGCATAGGCGCATATCAAAACCGGGCTTGTAGATTTGGAAAAAATTACGATCATTGCTGTAATGAAACCACCTAAAAATCCTATAATCGCAAACTCAGGACGGAAGGCATAAGTTGCTATGGCTAAAGTTGTAGTAATTATCAGAAGTATTCCGGTTTTCTCTGCAGTCCCCTCCATAGTCATCAAATTAGAACTTTCATCCCACCAAGATGCTTCTTTGTAGTTCGACTTGTCGAAAGTTGAGTCTGAAAGTGTGGGGTTCCTTGAACGGTACATTGTAACTCCTCAAAGGGTAAACATACTCAAATCTTGGCATTGCAATTACTAGTTTAGAAGTTCTTTCAAGTGTAATCCAGTATAGCTGCCCTTAACTTTAGCAATCTTTTCTGGTGGACCTTCTGCCACTATAAGTCCGCCCAATTCTCCCCCTTCTGGCCCGAGATCAATTACCCAATCTGCACATTTAACCACATCTAAATGGTGTTCGATTACAATTACGGTATGTCCGTTTCTTCTAAGACGTAACATTACCTCTGTTAATTGATGTACATCAAACATAGAAAGTCCTGTTGTAGGCTCATCAAGTATGTAAACTGTGTGACTTCGGGTCGGTCTGTGTAATTCCGATGCTAATTTTACTCGTTGCGCTTCTCCACCCGATAGAGTGGTTGCTGGTTGACCAAGTCGTATGTAACCCAGTCCTACATCTTTCAGAGTTGTAAGAATACGACTTAATGATTTTTGATTTTGAAAAAATACAACAGCCTCATCAACAGACATATCTAGAACTTCTTGGATATTTTTTCCTTTCCATTCAACTTCCAGAGTTTCTCTAGTGTATCTTTTTCCTTTGCAAACATCGCATGTGACCCATACGTCAGGTAAAAAATTCATCTCTAGTTTTATAGATCCTGCGCCTTTGCAAGATTCACATCTTCCACCTTTAACATTGAAAGAAAATTGTCCTGGTTGGTATCCTCGTTCTTTAGAAATTACAGTTGCTGCAAATAGATTTCTGATGTGTCCAAATGCCCCGGTATATGTCGCCGCGTTTGAACGAGGTGTTCTACCTATAGGAGATTGATCTATGACTATGGTTTTGTCTACAGCTTCGAATCCTTCCATCTTATCGTGTCGTCCGGGAGAAGTGTCGCTACCATGTATTTCACGTAATAATGCAGGGGCTAATGTTGAGGCTACTAAGGATGACTTTCCTGAGCCTGAAACACCAGTAATAGCAACTACACAACCTAAAGGAATTGATACATTTATATTTTGGAGATTATTTTCTCTCGCCCCTATGATGTGGATCCATTTTCCATCTTCTGGTGTTTTCCTATCTGCAGGTATGGAGATGTTTTCTTTACCAGAAAGATATGCTCCAGTAATACTTTCATCATTGGAAAGTAATTCATCTAATTCACCACTCACCAGCACCTTTCCTCCTTCTTTACCTGCACCAGGGCCTATGTCAACAAGCCAGTCAGCCTGTCTTAGGGTTGCTTCATCATGTTCAACGACAAGCAAGGTGTTCCCTAGTTCAGTTAGTTCTCTTAAGGTTTCCAAAAGGCGGTCGTTGTCTCTAGGGTGTAAGCCAATACTTGGTTCGTCGAGAACATACATCACCCCTGTCAATCTTGTACCAATTTGAGTTGCTAATCTAATCCTTTGAGATTCTCCTCCAGAAAGCGTGCTTGCTCGTCTATCTAACGTAAGATAATCCAATCCAACTAGTGCAAGGAATCTTAATCTCGCTTCAATTTCTTTGATTATTTCGGTACCGATAAAAATTGACCTCTCAGACAATTGTAAGGTTTTGGAAATAATCTCTGTGTTTGGTTTATCTCTACCTAATTTATCCCATGTTTGATCGAGTTCTCCTGCCCTCCAATATTGTACAACTGCTAACGCTTCCAAGACACTACAAGAGGAAATGGCGGGCAGAGATATCCCCCCTACTATCACTTTACTAACAGCATCATTCAATTTTTGGCCTTTACAATCTGGGCATGGTTCATCGTTCATATATGAGGCCATCCTAGACCTTGTTCTGTCCGAAGAGGTTTCGTTGTAAGTTCTACGGATTCTACTAAATACACCCTCCCAAGGTCTTAACATCTGGTATGAAGAGCCTTTCTCAGAAGTAAATTCAAAGGAAATTGCTGTGCCTCCAGAGCCGTGAAGAAGAATATCTTGCTCGTCATCATTAAGACTTCCAAATTCTAGATTCGGAGGGATTCCATAGTGCTCACAAACCTGCCTCATTTGACTCTTGTACCAACCAGACATCATGGAAGATCTAAATGGCCTAATACAGCCATCTTCAACAGATGCAGTTCTATCAATTACTAGGTCTGGAGAAAATTCTCTTTTTACACCTAGTCCTTGACAATTAGGGCAGGCCCCCAGTGGATTGTTGAAAGAAAATACTCTAGGCGACATTTCTGGTAAGAATGCTCCATGCTCAGGGCATGCAAACTCTTCAGAATAAGGAATTATCTGTCCTTTTTCTGTTTTTTCTGCCTCTTCGTTACGAATATTCGATTTATTTTTCTTGAGGCTTTCGATAGCTATGGTCCCTCCACCAAGACGGAGTCCTGCCTCAATTGCTTCGGTTAATCTCTGCCTGTTTGCTCTGTTCAATTTCAATCTATCGATTCTGACATCGATATCGTGTCTGAGATTCTTTTCTAAATCAGGAGGTTGTTCGAAATTTGCCTCTCGACCATTGATTTTCCCTTCCAAATATCCTTGTTCAATCAAGCCTTTGAATAAATCTACATGAGTCCCTTTTCTATTTCTAATTGTAGGGCTCCAAATAGCTATGGCATGTTCTTCGAAACGCCACATTATATCATCTACAATTTCTTGAACTGTTCTTCTGGCGACTTCCCGCCCACAATCCGGACAATGGGGGGTCCCTACTCTCGCCCAAAGTAATCGCATGTAGTCCATAATTTCAGTAACAGTAGCAACCGTTGACCTTGGATTGTGGCTACCCTGTTTCTGATCAATACTTATTGCAGGGGAGAGGCCTTCTATAGAGTCGCAGTCTGGCTTCTTCATTTGGCCTAAAAATTGGCGTGCATATGAGCTAAGGCTTTCTACATACCTTCTTTGCCCCTCAGCGTATAGAGTATCGAATGCCAAACTTGATTTTCCTGAACCTGAAACTCCAGAAATAACTACAAATTTACCTCTTGGTATTTCTACATCAATATCTTGAAGATTGTGAGTTCTTGCACCTTTAACCTCTATCCAACCTTGATCGAAAGATGTTTTTTTCTGTTTACGAGCCATTAGCGCCCCCCCTAACTATACTTGACGGAATGTTGACCGCTATTGAAGAAATGTATTTTTTTTCTATCAATTAAACCAAAATGCGTCAATTATATCGCCTATTTCTGCATCTGTATTCGGAGGTAGTAGTGTCACTCCATTATGTGCAACCATACTATGTATGTTCCCACTTCCTTGATGAGTATGTATTGATGCTTGTAGACCGTCTTTTTTACTAACTATTCTAATTCGACGTAAACAAAGTTTATTTTCTGCTCCTTTAACACTATTTTTCATTTTCACCCTAACTTTTCTCCCCAAATTAGGCTGTGCTGTTTCTTCAATTCGGTAAGTAGCAGAGAACCACGGACAAACTAACATCAAGAATACTAAATGACTGCTGACAGGATTTCCAGGTAAGCCAAATAGTGGCTTATTCCCCCATTTCCCAAAAATTGGAGGACCTCCTGGTCTCATATTTACTTTCCAAAAATTAATGTCACCCTCTGTTTCCATAATTTTTCTTACTATATCCCAATCCCCCATAGATACTCCGCCAGTTGTTATCAATGCATCACAATTATCTACTGCATCATTCATAGTCTCTCGTAATTGTTCTATGGAATCGGTAACTATGCCATAACGGACCGGTTTACCGCCCATTTTTTCGATTAAAGCAGCGATACCGAAAGAATTAGATTCAAAGATTTGCCAATCTTTGATTTCAGAATTTGGCATTACTAGTTCGTCGCCAGTACTGATTATTCCAATAATAGGTTTTCGAAAAACTGAAATTTCATCATAACCCATTGTTGCAGCGAGTGAAATTGTGGAAGAGCCCATACAAGTCCCTTCAGGGATAGCTAATTTTCCTTTAGATAAATTCTCTCCCTTAATACGAATAAAGGATTTTTTAGCTTGACCTGTGATTATTACATTTTCTCCCTCTATTCTACTGTTTTCTACGATTACTATCGCATCTGCTCCTTCGGGTATCGGGGCACCTGTAGTGATCTTACAAGCCTCTCCTGATTCTATAGCATGGACACTTTCTGATCCTGCTTGAATTGTTCCAACTATCCTTAAAATTGTAGTATTGCTTGAAGAGCAGTCTTCTTCTTTCACGGCCCAACCATCCATAGCAGAATTGTCAAATCGGGGGTCATTGACTTTAGATATTAGCCCCTTTGCAAGTATTCTTCCGTTTGCATTGTCGAGATGGATAGTTTCTGAAGATAGATTTAATTTGCAAGCAGATATCAATTCTTTAGCTCTTTCAATGCTCACTCCGACCTCCATACAATCAACGAGGGGTTTCATACAAATGAATTATGCGTTGATTCTTAGGGAGTGTTATTCAAATATTACTAATATGACGCCTTATTATGTTCATAGAAGGAGAGTTTTTGATTCTACTTCTATTGTTTCTGATTGCTTTGCTATATTCTAGTGTTGGACATGGCGGGGCATCAGGGTATCTCGCAGTTTTATCTCTAACAATTTATGCAGAATATGATAGTGGGTGGTTAAAACAGCATGCGTGGGCGTTAAATTTAGTAGTTGCCGCAATTGCTTTTTATCATTATAAAAATGCAGGTTTTTTCAATCTAAAATTGACTCTTCCATTTGTTCTAGCAAGCATTCCATTTGCTATTATTGGAGGATATATGAAAGTTGATGGGGTTTTCTACGATACTCTGCTATCGATTACTTTGGTTTTGGCTGCATATAAATTATTACAAATAAAGGATGTTTATTCGACGACAAAAATTGAGATACCTAGTTTTCGGTATGCAATCCCCATTGGAGGGGCGGTCGGTTTAATGAGTGGTGTGATAGGTGTAGGAGGGGGCATCTTCTTATCGCCAATACTTTTACTAAAAAAATGGGCGGATCCGAAAACTGCTGCAGCAACTGCTGCACTTTTTATCTGGGTTAATTCAATGGCAGGTTTAGTCGGTGCAGGAATTTCGGGACAGTTGGTTATTCAGATGGACGTCCTATTTCCTTTCATTATGGCAGTACTATTTGGAGGATATATAGGGGCGAAATATGGTTCAGAAAATGCCCATCAATCTTTGATTAGGAAATTATTGATAATTGTATTAATCGTAGCTTCGCTGAAAAAAATATCTAATCTAATAATATGATTTATAGCCCTATAAAGTCTGAATGCCCACATTCTGGATGAGCACAAATAACCTTGTATCTCTCTCTTTTTGGACGAGGGATTCGCATCATTGCGCCACACATCGTACATTGATGGGTGACAATTTCTGGTTCTTCTGGGGTTGAGTCTTCATAATCTTTGAAATCTTCTGCCATCGAGGTCCAACCAATTTGATCTGAATAAGAATCATCTTCATCAGTAATTTTATTTTGTCTCAAATTTAACTTGATATTGATTCTGCGCCCCTTCCTTTTCTTCTTTTTCGTTGGTTTTCCTTTAGGCTTAGGTTTACCCTTAGGCTTAGGTTTGCCTTTAGGCTTAGGTTTACGCTTTGGAGGTGTTTTATCCACCTCTTTTTTCTGTTTGCCGGGTGGTGCTGGAGGTTTTCCAGGTGGCGGCGGTGATTTCCCTGGAGGTGCTGGAGGCCTGGCAGGAGGTGCTGGAGGTTTTCCAGGTGGCGGCGGTGCTTTCCCTGGAGGCATTGGAGGCTTGGCGGGAGGGGCTTTTCTTGGCTTCTGCGAAGGCTTTGGGGGTGGTGGTGGAACCTTGTCTGCCATGACTATCCTCTGTTGGCAACCCGGGTGACTCTTTGAAAGAATCGGGAGTATGGTATCTTTTTCCTTAGCTAAGCAGGATATAATAGAAGTGATTCGCAAGGTATTGGAAGTAATTTTTCTCTTGCATCCAGGCCTTCCAGTTCTATCACAAATAAATTACCTATTACTTCTCCTCCTTGCTGTTGACATAATTTTACACATGCATCAACAGTGCCTCCTGTTGCAAGTAAATCGTCAATAATTATTATTTTGGCCCCCGGAGATATGACGTCATCGTGCATCTCTAAAATATTGGAGCCGTATTCTAAAGAATATTCGATTTGTATGGTTGAGGAGGGTAATTTTCCTGGTTTTCTGACAGGAATGAAACCTGCTCCTAGCTCGGCTGCAAGCATTGGTCCAAAAATAAATCCTCGGGCTTCGGGGCCAACAATATAATCCGGAGTCCAGTTATTATGATTGCAAATTTGTACAAACATATCTGTGATCTTGTTCAAATACTCGCCCGAATTAAGTAAAGGAGTAATGTCTCTAAACATAATTCCTTCTATAGGAAAATCTGGGATTGTTCGGATTTGTTGTTGAAGTTGTTTAATTGTTTCTTTATCGAAAATTGGCATTATAACACCTTTGAGAGGAGGCTCCCGGGCCACTAAGGCCCGAGAGTTCCTTTTACGTTATTCTACTCAATCGTTTAATCCGACTTGCTCGAAGATCCAATCGAATGTTGATGTATCTCCAGGGCCGAGGTAGAACATTATCATGAGTATAGCTAGAGTCCCCATGATCTTGTTGATTTCATCAAACTTACCCATTCCTGCTTTGATAGCAACGTATGAAATAACACCCCATGCAATACCGTCTGCAATCGAGTAAGTGAATGGCATCATGACCATTGTTAGGAATGCGGGCAAAGCTATTTCGCCATTGTTCCAGTCAATATCTGCTGCTTGCCTCATCATCATTGCACCAATAATTACCAAAGCACATGCTGCAGCGAATGTCGGAATAGCTTGGAAGATATTCGAGAAGAATAATCCAGAAAGCATCAGTACTCCCACTGTGACTGCGACTAAGCCTGTCTTACCGCCTTCTTCCACACCAGCCACAGACTCAATGTAAGTTGTTGTTGTACTTGTACCTGTTAGTGCTCCAACAATTGTTGCTGCTGCATCTGACATAAATGCTTCATCAGAGTTCATTAGTTCGTCATTTTCATCGACATACCCTGCTTGTCGGCCTACTGAATAAAGAGTTCCTGCTGTATCAAAGATATCGACAAAGAAGAAAGTAATCATGACTAACAAGAAAGCGCCCATTGTAGTACCGCCATCTGTACCAACATCTCCTAGTGCACTTAATGCTGCACCTAATGTTTCTTCTGGTAATCCTACAAAGCCGAACTCTAATGATGGCCATTGTGCGTTTACACCTGCCCAGCCTGCTCCGCCTGCTGCAAAATCATTGTACGGGTCGTATGCTTCTGTTAGCCATCCCCAAATAGATGCTCCAAAAATACCAATTATAATCGCACCTGGTACATTTCTTGCCATCATTACAGCAATTGCAATCAATGCGATCATTGATATGAATGCTCCATGATCATAAGTGAACGCTTCTGTAGTTGCTAGATTAACTAATGTTGCTCCATCGTCTTGAATCCAGCCCATTTCTCTTAGTCCGATTATTGCAAGGAACATTCCAATACCTGCACCGGTAGCAATTTTTAGATCTGTGGGGATTGCATTAATCATTGCAGTTCTCCAACCAACTTGTGGAAGAGAAATTATCATGAATAGAATTCCTTCTACAAATACTGCTGCCAATGCTACGTCCCATGCGACTCCCATGGCGCCAACTACTGCGAACGTAAAGTATGCATTGAGACCCATACCCGGTGCCAATGCAAATGGCAAGTTAGCCCAAAGGCCCATCACCATACAACCAATGAAGGCTGCTATTGCTGTTGCGAATAATGCATCGTCATAGGGTATTCCCGTTTGTCCGAAATTATGCAACATTGCCGGGTTGACTATGAGAATGTAGGCCATTGTCAAGAATGTTGTTAATCCTGCTCTGAGCTCCCCATTCACGGTACTACCCGCTTCTGTTATTCCAAATTGTTTGTCTAATGCGTCCATATTTTTTTCATCTCCTGTTTTTCATTCATCCCAGACTTCTGTCCAGATAGATTACCATTAGACATGAGGTCTATCAATTGTTCGGAGCACTTGATTCAAGAATTTATATGGAATGGGGTGCCATTAACAGGTAAATGAACATCTATTTTTTCCCCTAATTCGGAAAAAATAACACTTCTACTTTCCTCTGGGGCATGAAATAAAATCATATTTTTGGGATTACATTCCTTAGCAAAATTACACAATTCGGTATGTCCGGCATGATTAGATAACTGGAATTGTGAAATGTCTAAATCTATCTTAGTGAGGTTCCCAAAAATACTTATTTTCCCTTCTTCAAGTAATTTCCTACCGCCCGAGTTCTCGGCTTGGTAGCCGGTCAATAAAATTCCATTTGATAGGTCTGCCCTTAGGCGGTTTAGGTACCATAGCGCGGGGCCGCCATCTAACATCCCACTAGTTGTGACAATAACGTCTGCTTGTAATGCCTTTTTACGATCAGATTTGCTTGAGATTTTTCTGGTCCATTTCCATACTTTTTCAAATTCCTCTACATCTCTGATATGTTCTGGATTTTCAAACCATTTTCTTGTTAATCTTGTCCCCATTCCATCGTAATGAACGTTGAGATTGGGGGCTTCTCTATACAATATACGAAGAATATCTTGTCCACGTCCTGAAGCGAATGCGGGGATTAAAGCAACTCCTCCTCTTTGTACTATTTCTTTAACCTTAGATGCGAATCTAGACTCTTCCTCAGACCTGTCTGGATGAATTTTGCCACCATACGTAGCCTCTAAACAAAGAATATCACATTTAATTGGTTTGGCCCCGATTGTATTGGGGCTATCTCTTGTATCAAGATCTCCTGACCATAATATACGGTGAGTAGGTGTTTCTATTTCTATCATTGCAGCACCAGGCATATGACCTGCTCTATGTAACCTACATTTCCATGCCCCAACGGTGAACCATTCTTGGTAATCGTGTGTAATCCATGATTCAAGTGCATATTCTAAATCTCTTTTATCCCATGTAAGTGGATAGCCCTCTATTTTGGAAACTTTGTAGGTATCTCTCCACATTATTTCTGAAACTGCAG
Source organism: Methanobacteriota archaeon (assembly GCA_002730775.1). Classification (GTDB taxonomy): domain Archaea; phylum Thermoplasmatota; class Poseidoniia; order Poseidoniales; family Thalassarchaeaceae; genus MGIIb-O2. The sequence continues at coordinate 29,280 of PCAW01000037.1, forward strand.
ATGTTAAGCTTGTACCATGAAATTTGACATTATTAAACTGTGTCAACCATGGAACCATACCAATATGATCAATATGGCTATGGGTGATTATTGCATCTGTTATGGGGGGGCATTGGTCGGGGTATTTGGGAGGGCGTGTTGGAGCCAAACCATAATCAATTAACACCCGTGTACCTGTATTATCTTCTATTACACAGCCAACATTGCCGACTTCATTCCCTCCACCCAAAAAATGAAAACGAATCCCTTCTTTTACTTCTGTTCTAGGATATCCAGAAGATTGTCCTGGGGTGTATAGTACCATAGATTACCGACAACGGTTGGCGTCAAGAGGTCTTTGGAACTCCATCCCCTATATTTCCAGTAGAAATATTATACAGTTGGAAATTTATTTCTGAACTCTTCAGAATGTTTATGTCTTTCCGATTTTATAGTATGATTGTATATCGAAATCGTTTTGATTTTTAGACAATCTTAATCGAAATCTAACTTATTTTAATTCCAGTGGAAATAAAGGGGTCGGGGGGATAAATTGAGAACCTACACCCCCTGATGCAAGCATGGGAAGAGTACCGAATTCAACATTCGTTGTAGACAACGATCGTTGTTTCGGCTGCGCGGCTTGTGTATCCCTATGTCCAGTAAACGCCCTAGTTCTCGAAGATATATTAGCTATAGTGGACGAACCATCTTGTACTCATTGTAATTATTGTATTCCATTCTGTCCTGTACACGCTCTCTCTATCATAAAAGTTAGTGCCTAGGTGTCTTGTATGAAATTTGCAATTACCAAAACCATAGATTTAGAAAACGGCCAAATCACATGGTCAATTAATCCTGAATTGCTTAGAATATATTCATATTTATTTTTCTGGTTGATTATATTCTGTGGCTGGTATTTTACAAAACATCATTCAGATGTAGATTTTCATGATAATATTTTAATCGATACATTTGGTTCAAATAGTATTTGCTTACTATTTGATCACCCACCGGCTAACTATATTCTTCCTTCATTATGGGCGTTAAACTATTTACTTTTATTTTCTTATTCACTATCTTGTTGGTTACGAGTTTACCACGAAAAAGCCCTAGAACACATAACATCTTCACGTTATAATTTTTTTACAATTTGTACGTTAATTGAGATTCTTTCTTTCACAATTTTTAGTACAATATTCGCCATTACTCCTGAAGAAAGTGTAGCAATTCATACGCTCCCATTCACGTTTCTTATAATTGGGCTATCGATACTAAGTGGTAAAAATTACATCTACTACCAATTTGTAACAGAATTGACAGAGAAAGAGAAGTTTCAGTCAAAGGTAATTACTTCGATCCATATTTTTGTCAGTCTATTCAAGATCTTTTTTCAATTTTATGCTTTATTTCAACCAGAAATAATAGACAATCAAAATATATTGTCTATAAATGAGATTTTTAGCGTTATTTGGATATTCACGGCGGCTATAATTCCTATTTACACATCTTGGAAGTTAAAGGATAGAGCAGGAGACCTTTCGTTTACTATATCTCCTCGTTTAACATCATTCTAATAATAAGGCGTTCTCACAGAGTATATGGAAATCAGTGAGATAATTTCACAGTCTAAAGAAATCCACCAATGGATAGTAGAGAAAAGAAGAACTATCCACCGTCACCCCGAGCTAATGTATGAAGAATTTAAAACCAGTAAATTAATTCAAGAAACTTTGAAGAATCTACAAATTCCGTATCAAAAAGATATCGCTATTACAGGCGTTGTAGGAGTTATTGGGAGCGGTGAGGAACCTTGTATCGCTTTGAGAGCTGACATGGATGCACTACCTATACACGAAGAAACAGACGTTGATTTCAAGAGCCAGATAGATGGTAAAATGCATGCATGCGGTCACGACTGCCATACAGCCATGCTTCTTGGAGCAGCCAGAATTTTAAAACAAAATGAAGACAAATTAGAAGGAACAGTCAAATTGATTTTTCAACCTGCAGAAGAAGGAGGAGCGGGAGGAAAAATGATGAGAGAGCAAGGAGTTTTAGAAAATCCCAAAGTAAGGAAAATTTTTGCTTTGCACGTAGCCGGAACAATGCCAATGGGAACCCTCGCATCTAAGGAAGGAACATTATTGGCAGCAACATCATCAATAAAAATTCTAGTCAAGGGTAACGGAGGACACGCGGCAGCCCCTCATCATACAATAGATCCTGTAGTTACGGGATCGAAGATAGTAGTAGAACTGCAGACATTGATTTCTCGTGAATTGAGCCCCTTAGAATCCGGCGTAATAAGCATAACAATGGCAAATGCAGGCAGTGCGACAAATGTCATACCTTCAACTATGGAATTACAAGGGACCATAAGGTCACTAACTAGCGAAGGAATATCGAAATTACAAAACAGAGTCAAAGAGGTTGCAGAGTCAATAGCCATAGCAAATCGCTGTGAAGCAGAAGTTTCATTTCCAGGAAACGACTACCCTCCAACAGTGAATGATGCTGCTTGCTGGAAGATAGGAAAAGCTGCAGCAAAAGACATATTAGGCCAAGAAAAAGTTTCTGAAATGGATTCAATAATGGGGGGAGAAGACTTCGCATATTATACAGAAGAGATTCCAGGGTGCTTCTCTTTCCTTGGTGTAGGAAACCCAGATATAGACGCTGACTATGATGTACACCACCCTATGTTCAAAGTAGATGAAGAAGCACTGTCTCTAGGTACCGCCGTACACGTCAATACAGCAATCAAAGCATTAGAAAATTTAACGATATAATATTACAAAGAGAAGATAGTATGAAAATCGCAATAATCGGTTCCGGAATAGAAGTTTTTACATGCGGGCATAGATTATTGGATAAAAATTCTAATTTAGAGATTCATATTTTTGATGAAAAAGCCGAGTCCGGAATGTATGGTGAAGAACCGGGGTTATTCACCGAATGGCCACTAACTCCAATTAATTGGCTAGGAAGTCTATTTAGCCAATATCCCAATGAAAATTCAACCGCAATACGATACTCTTGGTTTGTCAAGGCTCTTTCGATATCTCTTGCTGAGAGAGGTGTAAATTTACATTTAAAATCCGTAGTTAAAAATATAGATAGTGGAATAATCGATTTCTCCGGCGCCGGTTATCTGGCGACAGGTAAAATGAAATTTGATGATATTATCGACTTTAGAGACAATGATTCCAATGAAGTTTGGTACGGAGGAGTAACGACTTCAAAAACAGATATTGAAATTTTTGGAATTAGGGCTGATCAGACAATAGAAGTTTGGAGCAAAAAGGAAAAAATCGAAGGAAATTTCATACAAAAAATGGAATGGAGAGGAATTGACCCACAATGTGCCTTAATTGACAGGATCAATAAGGGTATTGATGCCGCAGAATCGACCATATCGGAATAATTCTTTGTAAAATATTAGATGCCTAATGTATCTAGGAGCTAATATGGGCGCCGTAGAGAGCCAGGTATTGGAACATGTTTGTGACAAAACAAAAAGTTCAAGACATGCTATTCTGATAGATCCAGCCGACCAAACTCCAGATATTGCTGCTAAAAGAGCGGTTGCTGCGGTTGCTGCGGGCAGTAAAATGATACTTGTGGGGGGCTCGAGTGATACTGATATGGATAATGTGAATGACACCGTAGTTGCCATTCAAGAGGCATTAGAACTAGTAACTTGGGCATCATCTCAAGACTCAGGCTTAGAAGAAAAAAACTGGAAGGTGCCGGTTGTATTATTTCCCCAAGGTGCTGCTGCACTTTCACCATCTGCCGACGCTATTACTTTCATGATGTTAATGAATAGTAAATCTCCAAGATATTTGATAGAAGAACAAGTCGCAGGATCACTATTTATCAAAAAAGCAGGAATTTCGCCTTTGCCGATGGGCTACATCATTTGTGAACCAGGGGGCAAAGCTGGAGAAGTTGGACAGGCGGATTTAATCCTCTCCAATCAGACAGAAAGAATTTCTGCATATGCGACAACAGCAGAATATTATGGATTTAAAATTATATATTTAGAAGCTGGAAGTGGCGCCCAAACACCAGTATCTCCCGAACTAATCAAAGCAGCGAGAGAGTCTTGTAATCTGACCATTGTTGTTGGAGGAGGAATCAGGGACGGAGAAACGGCAAAAATAGCATCTGATGCGGGAGCGGATTGGATAATAACTGGAAATTTGACAGAATCTTTTGATGATGCGAACGCCCTACAGAATGTATTGACAGGATTCATATCAAAAATGAATGACTAGCTATCCTTTATCGTAGCGATTAATCGATCTATTTGAGTTTCCATATCTAGAATTAGAATCATTTGTTCTTCTTCTACTTTGAGCAATCTAGCGTTTTCATCTTGCAGCTCTTTCGCACGACTCTCTGAAACACCCCCTCCATCTATTCTCCGAATCTTTTCATTTTCTAATTTGTTCTCTAATTGATTATATCGAATTTTCATCACACGCAGCTGCTCTTCAAGATCGGAAACAGAAACCGTTCCCTCATGCTCCAAATCCAGAGCTGCTAATTCTAATTCCAGCGCCCTTGCTCGCTGTCTCGAAATCACCAACTCCTGCTCCATTTTCATAGCCTCATCCCAAACAGAAATTACTTCTTGAACTAGTTTTTCATGAGATATTTTAGCCAACCGCCCTTCCAATGTACCTCCATCTTTTTCTGAGGAAGAATCGATAGTTGAAGGAGTACTCATCAATAATCAATAAACATCGCAACTAACATGTTCTTGAACCTTGAGTAATACTAACGGATTATCAGTCGAAATTTGAATATTTTCTGCATCGCCGTTTTCGTGGCTTTTATATCAAAGTCGAAGTTCGGCTGTAATATGCAAGCATACCGGATAGACGGGGTAGTTCGCCAAGGAAAGACAAACCAAGATTTCTGTATAGACTTAGTCGCAGAAAATGAAGACCAAGTTAGAGAAAAGATATACTCACACTTTGGCAGTCGTCATGGGGCTAAAAGAAGATATATAACAATTAACTCAATTAATACTATTGAACCATCGGAATCTTCCGCTCCGGTCGTTGTATCTCATTTTCGCGACAAATAATCGACTTTAACACGTAACGGTGAAATCAGATAGTCTCTAGGAAGGGTCGTGTTGAAGAAAACATTCATGCGTCAATATTGGCGTATTCAGCAAAGTCAAACCCTAGTCTCTATGGGTTTTTGGATTACAACTCTAACTTTGTTGATGTGGCCATATGTCAGTTGGAGATTCAAATCTGACAATGAACTGCTAGCGATACCTATGACATATTGGGGGCTTGGTGGAATCGCATTATCCGTATTACTAGTAGTATTAATAATTGGTTGGGTATATGACGTATTTCTTGGGCTGTGGAGAGAGCACCTAACAGTTGTACAGGAAAGAAACCCGTTCACTACGTACAAAGTAAACGCCCCTTTCGGTATGTTGCTGGCTCAAACAAATACTATTTTACGAAAATTATCAGAAGATGATGAAGACATTAACCGTCACTGCGATTTCGTTGATAGATGGTTAGAATGGAACTCAGAACAAGAAATATGGGCGAGAACAATGTCGTCTTGGAAAGAAATAGTTGGGGATGAAGACCCATATCTATCCCATCTTTCACCTGAATCGAGAGAAAAATTAGAAGCTGCCGCTAAAGAGATGCAAGATTTCTGATTCGGAGGAGAAAACTTTGAATTTTGAGAAAATAGTCGAAATCGCTGAGTTAGCAGGCGATGTTATACTTGAAATTTACAATAAATCTGGCAATATTAAGATTCAGCACAAGGGAGACAACTCTCCTTTGACAGAAGCAGATTTAGCCGCGCACAATATTATCGTAGAAGAATTAAAGAAAATTGACGATACCCCTATTGTATCGGAGGAAGGAAATGAGGGGGATCCATTTTCTTCCGACACTTGCTGGTTGGTAGATCCATTAGATGGAACAAAAGAATTTATCAAAAGAAATGGGATGTTTACGGTAAATATAGCATTGATGTCTCGGAAAAAAAATCGATGGACGCCACTTTTCGGCGTGGTACACGCCCCTGTTACCAAAACCACATGGTTTGGAGGTGTAATATCTCCTTCAGAACGGAGAGGTCCAGACGGTACTGGTTTGATGATGGTAAATCCATCATCTCCTCCACTTCCTGTACGCTTAGTAGCTAGTGGTACCCATAGAGGCGAGAAAGACGAACTATTTGCTCAGAAATTAGGGAATTATGACCTTGTAAGAATGGGCTCTTCTTTGAAAGCATGCATAGTGGCAGAAGGCTCTGCTGATTTGTATCCAAGATTCGGACCAACATCATGTTGGGATATCGCCGCAGCTCACGCAGTAGTTTCTGGGGCGGGAGGCATTGTAGTAGGACCATATGGGAAAAACTTAGATTATGATTTAGTAGAAAATGTCTTAAATCCGTATTTCCTAGTCGCAGCGGATAATCGCTGGACAGAAGATTGGGTCGAATTACAGTAGATTAAATTATTTTATATGTTTTATTTACATAATCCAAACAGACCAAACCCCGTCGATGTGAAATAGCCCTTGTCTTACGCAAACACATGTCTCATCTCGACGCTTTGGAGGCAGAAGCCATCCATATTATGAGAGAGGTGGTTGCTGAAGCGGAAAATCCCGTTATGTTATATTCAATTGGCAAAGACTCTTCAGTAATGCTTCATTTGGCTAGAAAGGCATTTTATCCGGGAAAAATTCCATTTCCATTAATGCATATTGATACTATGTGGAAGTTTTCAGAAATGATAGATTTCAGGGACAAAACTGCCAAAGATTTGGGTGTTGACCTGATTGTACACATTAATCCCGAAGGGAAAGAGATGGGAATGAACCCATTCATTCACGGCTCATCCAAACATACCGATGTAATGAAAACAGACGGATTAAAGCAAGCACTAGACAAGTATCAGTTTGATGTTGCATTTGGTGGTGCCAGGAGAGATGAGGAAAAATCTAGAGCCAAGGAAAGAATTTTTTCGTTTCGAACATCGAAACATCGATGGGACCCTAAAAATCAGAGACCCGAACTCTGGAATCTGTATAATTCACGTAAAAACAAAGGTGAATCAATAAGAGTATTCCCACTTTCAAATTGGACAGAATTGGACATTTGGCAATATATTCACTTAGAAAAAATTCCAATAGTGCCTCTTTACTTTTCTAAAGAAAGACCCGTAGTAGATAGAGATGGGACTTTGATATTAGTGGACGACGAAAGGCTCCCTCTCGAAAAAGGCGAACAACCTATGCTGAAAAGTGTCAGATTCCGAACATTGGGTTGTTACCCCCTAACTGGGGCAGTAGAATCTGAGGCGGACACCCTTCCCGATATAATTCAAGAAATGCTCCTCACTACAACATCAGAAAGACAGGGCAGAACAATCGATCATGACTCCAATGCTTCTATGGAGAAGAAGAAACAAGAGGGGTATTTCTAATGGCCCATATTAGCGAATTAATTTCCACTGATATCGAGTCATATCTTAAATCGCATGAAGAAAAAAGCCTACTCCGATTCATTACCTGTGGTTCTGTTGACGATGGAAAATCAACATTAATCGGACGTATGTTATTTGAGTCTCAGATGCTTTTTGATGATCAATTATCCGCACTAAAAAACGATTCGAAAAAAATAGGCACTCAAGGAAATGAAATTGATTTCGCATTATTAGTAGACGGGTTGGCCGCAGAGAGAGAGCAGGGGATTACAATTGATGTCGCATACAGATTCTTTTCTACAGATAAAAGAAAATATATCGTAGCAGATACACCAGGCCATGAAGAATACACTCGAAACATGGCAACGGGGGCATCCACCGCCGATGTCGCTATTATCCTAATTGATGCTGGGCAAGGAGTTCTTACTCAAACAAGAAGGCATTCATTTATTGTTTCAATGGTTGGTGTAAAAAAGGTCTTATTAGCGGTCAATAAATTAGATTTAGTCGACTATTCAGAAGAAGTTTTCAGGCGAATAGTCTCTGATTATTCCGACTTTGCAGAAAGCGCACTCGACATTGATTCAATCACAGCAATTCCAATTTCTGCACTGCTGGGAGACAATGTTGTAGAAAGAAGCGTGAAAACACCTTGGTACGCTGGAGAAACTATCATGCAATATCTCGAAAATATCGAAGTTCGAAATCAGAGAAAACAGGATTCTTTCAGGATGCCAGTACAGTGGGTGAACCGTCCGAATTCAAATTTTAGAGGTTTTTCCGGTTTAATAGCTAGCGGCGAAACGAAAATAGGTGACAAAGTCCGATTGCACCCCGGAGGTAAAGAGTCGTCTATAGCAAGTATTGTTACTTGGGAAGGTGAATTGCAACAAGCATCCGTCGGGCAATCGGTTACGATAACATTGAAAGACAAAATCGATGTTTCGAGAGGAGACACCATTGCAGTATCTACAGACCCCTGTGGAGAATCAGATCAGTTCCAATCTCGTATTTTATGGATGAGCGATAATCCTATGATTCCGGGTAGGCAGTATATTTTCAAATCAAATACGCAGACAACGACGCTAACTCTTGGGAAATTAAAACATAGAATAGATGTGAACACTCTTAATCACCTACCGGCTAAAACTTTAGAATTGAATGAAATTGGTGTCTGTAATATTTCATTAGACAAGAGAATAGCATTTGATCCCTATGACGATAACCGAACTATGGGGGGATTCATTGTAATAGATAGACTATCGAATAATACTGTTGGAATGGGGCTTATCGATTTCGCACTTCGCCGTTCGGAGAATATTCATTGGCAAAAAATGGATGTGTCCAAAGAGTCAAGAGCCAAACAAAAATCACAAGCCGCCCAAATAATATGGTTTACTGGCTTATCTGGTTCTGGAAAATCTTCTATTGCAAATATTCTAGAGAAGAAATTACAAGCATTAGGAAAACACACAATCACTCTCGATGGCGATAATATGAGGCACGGACTTAACAGAGATTTAGGTTTCACCACCGCCGACCGAGTTGAAAATATCAGGAGAGTAGGAGAAGTTGCAAAGTTAATGGTAAATAGTGGGCTAATTTGCATCACATCATTCATTTCTCCTTTTGAATCAGAAAGGAAAATGGCACGTTCATTAGTCTCAGAGAATGAATTTATTGAAGTGTACATCGACACTCCATTATCGGTATGTGAAGAAAGAGACGTAAAAGGTTTGTACGCAAAGGCACGTTCTGGAGAAATCCCTAACTTCACAGGAATATCTAGTCCCTATGAATCTCCAGAAAAACCCGAAATTAGAATCGACACCACCAAACTATCCGCCGAAGAAGCAGCTAACCAAATTATTGAATTTATTTTAGAATAATCTAATTGCTTCTGCGACGCATTCTTGACAGACGACAACTTCCGCAGTTCAATGAGTGGAGTAGATAAGGCCGAATTGCAGCGTATCGCGCAACAAGTCGAACTTAACCGTCAAAGGATGGAATCAATAGAGCAACAGATGTCTCGCTTAGAACAAATCAGGCTGGAACAACTCCAAACTATCGAAACATTGTCAGCAATTCCGGACGATGGAGCCAAAGGGGCGATGATCCCTTTGGGTTCTGGTGTTCAAATTGTCGCAGATATTCCTCCAAAGACAGGGGCTGTAATTGATATTGGAAGTAGAGTACAAGCGGAAAAACCTCTCGAAGAAGCAATCGAAATTTTAACTACAAGAACAGAAGAAATTCTTGATATAATGAATAAAATGAAAATCGAGTTCGCATCTATTGAAGAAACTACAATTTCATTGGCCAACGTTTTCAACGAACAGATAGCCACATTGCAACCAGAAACTACTCAGGAAATACCAGAAAAAAACAACGAACTGAAAGCAACTACACCGAATAAAGAACCACGTAAAAAGAGGAAGCGCGGTACAGAATTAACTCTTGATGATTGAGTGATAATATGGGATTATTCGACCGTTTCAAGAAGAAAACAAAAGATGCGGTCGATAGAAACGAGATAACAGTTGAAGAGGGAACAAACGAGGCAGCAGAGGTTCTCCAGAAAAGAGAAGAATTAATGTCAGCTATAGAGAAACTAAAAAGTAGCGATTCCTCTATTGATAACATGCAGTTTTTAGAAACAAAAGAAGATGAATGGGATGATTTTTCCGATGAAAAACCCACGAATCCATTTTCCAAAGAAACGAATAAAAAAACTAGGAAAATTGCCCGAAAGGCAGAAAAAATTGACCGTATTAAATCAATACAGTCAGTTCAAAAAAAACCAATCGATCGTATGAAAACAACTACAGGAAGAAAATTAGTACCGGTTGTAAAAGAATTTGAAATAGACTTATCAAACGCTAAAGTAACTAAGGGCGGCCAAATAATTCGTGGAGGGCCCGTTTTAGATAAGATACTGTTTGAACTTGAAGAAGAACTGTTACAATCTGACATGGGGCATTCAGCAGTCATGGAAGTGATAAGTACATTGAAGGCCAATTTAATAGGTTCACGAATCGATATGCGGATAGGATTAGAAAGCATCGTGGAAAAAATAGTTTACAAATCATTACAAAATTTACTTGAAGCTGGATACTGGGATTTCGATAGAACAATTCATTCCTTTGTAACTGAAGAAACCCCTGTCTCAATAATGATAGTTGGTGTTAACGGCACCGGTAAAACTACTACTACAGCAAAAATAGCGCATCGACTTACAGAACAAGGCTATTCTGTAGTTCTAGCCGCAGCAGATACATTCCGTGCAGGAGCCATAGATCAACTTGCAACACACGCAGAAAGAATCGGTGTTAGATGCATTAAAAGTCAGAGAGGAGGAGATTCTGCAGCAATTTCTAGAGATGCTATAGAAAGTGCCAAAGCCAGGGGAGATGATATTGTAATTATTGATACTGCTGGTAGAATGCAAAATAAAACAAATTTAATGGAAGAACTCAGGAAAGTGCATAGAATTACCCAACCCCATTTGGTATTATTCGTTGCTGATGCATTGGCAGGAAACGATGCTGTGACTCAGGCCAAAGAGTTCCAAAGAATATTAAATTTTGATGGTGTCGCATTGTGTAAATTAGATACCGATGCCAAAGGGGGCGCCGCTCTTTCAATAGCACATGCTACAGGCAGACCAATCGTTTTAGCAGGAGTCGGACAAGGCTATGATGATTTGAAGGATTTCGACCCAGAATGGTTCTTAGACTCAATCCTAGAATGACTTTCGCACCGCGTCTTTCATGTATCATACCCCTTGTGTGCGGTTTGAGATGTCACGTGTAGCTCTTGTTGTAGTTGGCAATTCTATCTTAGAGGGTAGGCTAAGGAACATAATGTCTCGGAGAGACTGGAGCGTTGAAATCTGTCATGATGGAGATAAAGCAGTAGACGAATATGTTCGTTTAGAGCCTGAACTGGTATTTCTCACACTAGATTTACCAACAATCGACGGCCATATTGCCGCACTTGAAATGAGAGAGACAGACCCTAAAGCCCGTATCATCTTTGTATCTAGCAAAACGAGATTATCAAAAACTCAGGACGCAGCATATTCTTCAGGAGCAGTCCTTACACTCGTCACCCCTGTCGCATTTAGTGATATAGATGAAAAATGGGAAGAAATTATGGGAGATATTCCTGAGGCCCCCGGTCTTCCTGATTTGGATGCCTTGTATCCGGAGTTAGAAGAGCCAGAGCCAGTATTGCCACCTCTTCCTGAACTTCCTCCTCTACCTCCTCTACCTGTAGAGCCGCAAACTCTAATTGAAAAACCAAAGAAAAAACGCGGACAGAAATTAAAGTTACTAATCTTGTTAACAATTCTTATTGGTTCAGGATTAGGCATAGCTCACTATTTGGAATATATCGATATTAAAGAGTTTTATGACAATTTACTCGGTTTTTTCAACTAGGATAGCAGGCACAGAATCTACAAATGAGCTTCCTTTTGGAGCACTAGTCAGGACTTCAATTTTTACCGTAGAGTCATTCAACAACGTTTCATCATTATTGTCTAGTCGATAATTAAGTCGCCAGCGTTTTAGAACTTCTCTTGCAAGAATGAATATTGTAAGAAGCGAGATCCCAATTGCAGCAAACCAGTATGTTGCATACAGGGCAAGTTCTTCAATTGGTGTAGACATTTATTTTCCTCGTTCAAGAATTGCTTCCCATGAAGCATCGGCATATGCCTTTGCAGCTGTAACACGATCACTTTGACCATGAATTCCTGAACCAACAATAATGATATCTGCTCCCGATGTTATACTATCTTTAGGATTTCCATATCTCTGACCCATTTTTCCCGCTCCAGAATCTAGGTTGATACCTGGTGTCCAAATCATTTGACTCTCTCCCACTAAAGACCTCAATTGAATTATTTCTTCAGTAGAACTTCCGTTACCAATGTATCCAATTACATGAGGCGAGCCCTTACCTGTTTCAATAGTGTTTTTTGTGTAATCAGGACTTAGAAGGTTACCACGACTTGACATTTGTGCTAATAGCAAAATACCTCCAATCCGTTCTACATCTGCCCAACCTGCTGCAATCCCATCTACAATATCTGGGCCCGAAATTCGATGTGCTGTTACAATATCTGCCCAAGAACGAATATCATAAATTCCGGCCATTTGATTTTGTGATATTTTTCCAATATCGGCAAATTTTCTATCTTCAAAGAGTAATAAATCTAAGGAAGCTGCTAATTCTGTTAATTTCCTCCAATCATCTCTATTGAAATCCTTTACCATGTCTACATGAGTTTTCAAAGCTGCAATATATGGTCCTACTTCCGTAATTAATTCAATTAAATCAGAGATAGATTCCATGTCTGCTGCTAGACATACAAGCGATTTCTTTTTTGTAGCGACTTCCATAATACGATGAGCCAAAGGATTTGCGCAATTTTCCCATCTTGAACCCCATACTGTCTGAGCCTCCATGTTTCCAAACACATACCATAGGTATGTTAACTCATCGCCTATTTTTATGAGATTAAGCCTATGCTTCGCACCACTTTGATTATTGACGAGTTGTTACGGGAACTACTCATAGGCGGCGGAACCAGATGGGCCAAGTACAATTTTTCAACTTTCAAGTTGCCACTCGAGACATAGAAGGTTTGACCGATGCTCGCGGGGAATCAATCAAAGCAATGTTGAAATCAGATTATTCTATTTTAGTAAATTCTGTAAGGGTGATATTAGGTTATCAGGTAAAATCAAATATTTCTGAGAAAGAAGCAGAACGCGCGATATACGACTTATTCGCAGACCCTATTATTGAGTTCGGTACTTTGAATCAATCATTAATAGACAATAAAAAATTATTTCCGAAATCTCCTGAAATAGCAATCACCGTTGGATTCAAACCGGGTGTTACAGATAATGCAGGACAAGCAGGTTTAGACGGTTTAACGACAATTTTTCCAGAAGTTACGGAAGAATCTCAAGTTTCTACAACTATGACGTATTTATTTTGGGGTGTTCCGAACGATGTTACACCAACGTGGTTGGCCAGTAAGTTGCACAATCAAATGATTGAACGAGCTAGTATTTCTGATAGAAAAGAATGTTTAAACTCAAACTGGCCAAAATTAGATTTTCCAGAGAGACCGGTGTTGATGGAACAACCATCGTCAACAGTCAATCTAGAAGTAAGCGATGAAGAATTAATTGAAATTAGCGAAAAGGGACTTTTAGCCTTAAATTTAGAAGAAATGAAAGCAATACAAGCCAATTATAGAAAACCTACAGTGCGTTCTGCAAGAAAGAAATTAGGTCTTCCAGAAAACGCTCCAACGGATGCAGAACTTGAGTGCCTTGCCCAAACATGGTCGGAACATTGCTGTCACAAAATATTTGCAGCCAACATCCATCATGTAGATCATGAGACCGGTGAAGATACTTACATTGATTCATTATTCAAAACTCATATTATGAAACCAACATTGGATATACAATCAGAAGTTGATTGGTTGCTGAGTATATTTCATGACAACTCAGGAGTAATTGCTTGGAATGATTCATGGAGTCTATGTATCAAAGCAGAGACTCATAATTCTCCAAGTGCTCTAGATCCTTATGGAGGTGCAATGACAGGAATAGTAGGGGTAAATCGCGATATCTTGGGTACTGGTTTAGGTGCAAGACCAATAGCTAATACAGATGTATTTTGTTTCGGCCCACCAGATTATTCTGGTTACTTGCCTGAAGGCTTATTCCATCCTTCTAGGGTATTCCGAGGAGTACACGCAGGAGTACGAGCAGGTGGTAACGAGTCAGGAATTCCGACTGTAAACGGGGCAATTGTTTTTGATGAGAGATATTTAGGTAAACCATTAGTTTACTGCGGAACCGTTGGCATAATGCCTAGGAAACTACCCGATGGAAGACAGAGCCATGCTAAGACTCCAAAACCGGGCAATATCATTTACATGGTTGGTGGAAGAGTTGGCAGCGACGGAATCCACGGGGCAACATTTTCGAGTCTTGAATTGACAGAAGATAGCCCTTCCTCTGCAGTTCAGATAGGAGACCCAATCACTCAAAAGAAAATGATAGATATGGTTTTGGAAGCTAGAGACCTAGGATTAATACAGGTAATCACTGATAATGGTGCAGGCGGGCTATCTAGTAGTGTTGGTGAATTAGCAGAATTAACCGGCGGTGCAGATTTAGATTTAGGAGCAGTACCTCTGAAACAACCTGGATTGAGCAAATGGGAGATATTAGTTTCAGAATCCCAAGAGAGGATGACAATCGGCATCAATCCCGAAGACTGTGAAGCGTTTGAAAAATTAGCAAGGTTACACGAAGTCGAAGCCACTGCAGTAGGCAAATTTACAGATTCAGGCGCGTTTGTTGTACGTTATGGTGCTGAAACAGTTGCTCATTTACCAATCTCGTTCTTACATGATGGCTGCCCTCAATTACAATTGGAATCAGAATGGCAAGAACCAAAACATCGTCCAATTATATTCCCATCCGCAGGTGCAGTTGAGATGGGAAAAATCCTATCGAGATTGATGGCGAGGCCTAACGTTGCTAGTAAAGAATGGTGGGTGAGGTCATATGATCACGAAGTCATTGCCCAGTCAGTCATCAAACCATTTTGTGGAGTAAATCACGATGCTCCGGGAGATGCAGCGGTAATCGCGCCAATTCAAGGAAAAACACAAGGAGCGGTGATTTCAAACGGAATTGTTCCAAGGTATTCAGACATTGATTCGTATGCTATGGCGGCAGCCAGTATAGATGAGGCGTTACGAAATGCAGTATGTGTAGGTGTAGATTTAGAATTAATCGCCGGCCTTGACAATTTTTGCTGGCCAGATCCTGTAGAATCCGCGAAAACACCCGATGGACGATATAAATTAGCACAATTAGTTAGAGCAAACAGAGCATTAGATGAAGTATGTAGAGCCTATAACCTACCATGTATAAGTGGTAAAGATTCTATGAAAAATGATGCTACATTAGATGGTGAAAAAATCAGTGTTCCTCCCACGCTTTTATTCAGCTTAATTGGCAATCACTCGGATGTGAGAAAGGCGGTATCCAGTGACTTCAAACAAGTTGGAGACATGATATATCTTATCGGAGAAACTCACCAAGAGTTGGGTGCTAGCGAATTAGCTTTCATGTTACGTGATGAATCAAATGGAGAGAGTGGAATCGGAGGACGAGTTCCACAGATTGACACATCTAGAAATTTATCACTCTATCATAGTCTGACGAAAGCCATGTCAAATGAATTAGTTTCAAGTGCTCATGATTGTAGTGATGCCGGACTTGCGGCTGCAGTAGCAGAATGTTGTTTTGGATGTGACTCAGGTGCTGATTTAGATATTTCAGATATATTCCATGCAGATATTAATTTGAATGACTGGGGGGCTCTATTCGGGGAGAGCCTTGGTAGAATTTTAGTTAGCGTAAAACCAGAAAATTCTAAACTTTTTGAGGCTTCTATGGAAGGACATGAATGTAATTACTTAGGTAAAGTTAGCTCTAACGATGAAATAATAATTACAAGCTCAAACAGTCCTGTTTTGGCTGCTTCAATGTCTGAACTTAGAGACTCTTGGAAAGGCACCTTGAACGGAGGTAGAAATTAATGATGATACCTAGAGTGGCAGTGCTTTCTGGTTTTGGAATTAATTGTGAGACGGAAACAATGGCGGTTTTCGAAATGGCAGGGGCCAAAGCAGACAGAGTCCATGTGAATAGACTGGTCAATGGTGAATTAAATCTAGAAGATTACCACATTATGGCTGTACCGGGGGGCTTTTCCTTCGGCGACCATTTGGGAAGTGGCAGATTGATGGGCAATAGGCTACGTTTCGGACTGCGTGAACAAGTGAGAAATTTTGTCAAATCCGGTAAACCAGTAATTGGGATATGCAATGGCTTTCAAGTACTTGTGAAAATGGGATTATTACCAGGTGACGATGATGTCAGTTTAACTCAAACAGCATCCTTAGCGTTGAATGATTCGGGCCATTATGAGAATCGTTGGGCTACGTTAGAGTTCGATTCCCAAAGCCACTGCATTTGGACTAAAGGAATGACAAGAATCCGAGTTCCTGTACGCCATGGTGAAGGAAAATTCGTAACAGCAGACAAAAGTCTGCTTGATGACTGGCGTGATGCAGGACAACTAGTTGTAAAATATGTAGATCCTACAAGTGAATACCCTTCTTCAAGTGATGAAATATTACCATATCCAATTTCTCCCAATCAGAGTTGGAGAAATATTGCAGGTGTATGTGATCCATCGGGATTAGTATTCGGTTTAATGCCTCACCCCGAAGCAAATCATTCAACATGGTTAGGCGCAACTTGGACTAGAGAAGATATAGAACATGGTGAAGGAGAAGGTATGATAATATTCAGAAATGCCGTAAATTATGTTACAGAAAATTTCGATAATTAAAATGAAAATCTTCATCCAATAGATATCTATCGGCATTATTATGACAACTCGTGATGCCACTGAATTATTCTCTGAATGGGCTCTAAGAAATAGAGACGAAGGGATGGAAAGTGGGCATGCAAATTCAGTCAATGAAATGTTAAATATCGCAATTTCAATGCTTGAAAAGCCATTTTCAGCGATAGATGTTGGTTGTGGAAACGGTTGGACATGCCGCAAATTACAATCAAATGATAATTGTAGCAAGGTAGTCGGTATTGACGGTTCTATTGAAATGATCAACAAGGCAAAACAAAAGAGTACGAGCGATTTCCATTTAGCAAAACTTCCAGGATGGAAACCTTCACAGAAGTTCGATTTAATTCATTCAATGGAATTTCTGTATTACTTGAAAGACCCATTGGAAATGTTGAAAGTTTTCTTCAACGAATGGCTGAATGACAAAGGGGTGTTAATTGCAGGAGTAGATCATTATTTAGAAAATGCTGCTAGTCTTGATTGGCCAAAATCTCTTAATGTACATATGACAACATTGAGTGAAGAACAATGGAGACAAGGCATGGTTGATGCCGGATTCACTGAAGTTGAAACACGACGAGTAGGACTCAAGTCAGGATTTGTCGGCACTTTAGCGATATCTGGTCGAAAGCCGTGAAATACTCAATCTATTCTTTCTCTTGGTGCAAGTATCCTGAGACGGTCAGTCCACCCAAAAACAAGAACGGAGGGACTAGGAAGGCAACGCCTGGCATTTCGTACCCCGTATCGCCAAGTAAGACAAACATAACTAGGAAAAAACCCATCATAATACCTCCATTTGCCATAGCAAATTTAGCTTGGGAAGAACCACTCAAGACAAACGCGCATGCTAAGCCCATTACTCCAAAGCCGGCCATGAACAACCCGAAGAGCTTCTCCATAGCAATACTCTGGTCGTTTACTCCATCGGCCCCCCAGGCACTGTCCGCCCAACTTTCGGCATTTATATTGTTCTCGATACCACCAATTAGAGCCATTGCTCCGCAAATGATATACCATATTTTTGGTTGAAATATTGTTTTTGCATCCATAATTAAATCTCCTTTCACGAGTGTCAATACACTCTCAATCCTTCCTTAAACTTCAAGCATATAGAGATTCTCTATAGAAACGATACCAAATTAAGAAAGTTGAATGCTCTGAACGATTTCCCAAGGCTATGACTGACCCAAACATCACGGTTGAAGAGGAAGCAACAGTCATAGAGATATTGTCATTATTACACCCGGATGCAAAAAAGAATTCTCTTCGACGAATGGTCGATCATGGTAGAGTAATAGCCGACGGAATTAAAGTAAGTAGGGCTAATACCAAAATTTCTCCTGGCACTACAATCACGGTCCTTTCTAAATCAGATGGTAATGAAACAGTTGGCAAGTATAAAACTATAATTCCTGAACCTGAAGTACTATATTCGGACAAATCAATAATTGTTGCCAATAAACCAGCAGGTCTTCTTTCAGTAGCGACCGATCGAGGAGAGGCAGATACTATGTTTTCTCGAGTTTTTGCTTGGGCCTGGGAAAATGGAAACACTAGAGCCCATCTTGTCCATAGACTAGATAGAGAAACATCAGGATGCTTGATTTTTGCGCGCTCAACAGAAATACGCGATATGCTACAAGAACAGTTCAAAGACAGATCTATTGAACGAATATATCATGCGGTTGTCCATCGTAAACCACCTACTAATTCGGGCGTTGAAACAGGCCGTATTCAAGAAATGAAAGACAAGAGGATGAGGCTTGTTCCCGAAGGACGTCGCGCTGGTAAATCAGCAATTACTAACTGGTGGTTAGAAGACACAGGACCTGAGCATAGCTTAATTCGAATCAAGATAGATACTGGCCGCCGTGCACAGATTCGTCTTCATATGGCAAACCTGGGCTGTCCGGTAATAGGAGATACGAGGCATGGATTCGGTAAAGCTAGTATTAACAGACTCTGTTTACACGCAACCTCTCTCGGCTTTATGCATCCTAATGGTAAATCAATGAAAGTCGAAAGCCCAATACCCAGACAATTGATTTCCGAATTGAAAAGACGTTTAGGGTAATCATTCTTCTTCTATAGACATGTTGATTATTTTCCTGGGCATGTATAATTTAACCAAAATAGCATTCAACATAGCAATTATTCCCATTACTGTTGCTGAAGCGATCATTCCTTCCATAAATGCGAGTTGTGCATTTTCAATCAAAGCAGCGCCTAACATATTCCCATTCTCTAACATCTCCGCCCCTATTTGCATCGCGGCTGGAAACGACTCTAGTGGAACAGTACCCAAATCTAATCCATCAGGTATGGTCATATTTCTTTGATAGTATTCGTTCAAAACGCTACCNCCAATGGCTATCCCCAGNGCTCCGCCNACCTCTCTACTTGCATCATTTGTGGCACTGCCTACGCCNGCTTTATCTGANGGNACAGAATCCATTACTACAGTNGTGGCAGGAGCNAAAGTTAATCCCATTCCAAATCCGAGTAANAAGAAAATACNCGCTAANCGGATATATTCNGAATCAATNTCAACAGTAGTGAATATAGCCATTGCAATTGTCATCAATANNAACCCTACAGAGATAACATTGTTACTTCCAAATTTAGCAGATAACCTATCACTATTTGCAGCAGCNGGCATTAATCCTAATGGTAGTGGAAGAAATCTAACTGCNGCTTCAAGAGCAGTATGCNCCCTTACTAGTTGGAAATGCAACATTTGTGTAAACATGAAAGAGAACATTACGAATGAAGCCAACATTATTGCAATTAACCCTAAAGANAAACCTTTGAATTTAAAAAATCCAATTGGCAACATCGGGTACTCGACTTTCCTTTCCCAATTTANAAATAAATAAGTCATNATAATTGCNAATGCGCTAATAGTTAGAATTTCAGGGCTANTCCAACCTAGTGTAGGNGCTTCGATTATTGCATACAAAANNGTTCCAAGAGCAGCTACTGACAAAAATGCNCCNATAGGNTCTAGTGGAGTTTTTTTNCTNTCTTTTGAGTTTGGNACAAAAACCAGTCCTAATATTAGGGCCAGCAAGATTATTGGGACATTAATCAGNAATACCATTTGCCAATCATAATTNTCTACAGCCCAACCTCCAACTAGTAATCCGATTGGAGCCCCAATACCNGCCATCATNGTCCATATTCCAATCGCNTTNCCTCGNTCNTCTCTNGGAAANACNACAATCACAATAGATAGAGTNGCGGGCATAACTAAGGCTGCCCCAAACCCCATAGCCGCTCTAGCCATAATTACATCATTTGATGAATCAGCATAGAATGCNGCAGCAGCAGAAGCAGNTCCTAGNAGTATTAATCCCAATTGCAAAGCTCTTTTTCTNCCGAATCGATCTCCTAANGCNCCCATAACTAATAGCATACCTCCAAAGATTAGAGCATAAGAATCAACAATCCANTGTAAATCACTATTATCAGCCTGCAAATCTTTAGACATTTCAGGTAANGCTACATTCAAAGTAACATTATTTANCATCACGATAACTAGNCTTANACTCATNATTCCAAGTATAAGCCATCTTTTCTCATGCCCANTATTCTNNCTCATANNATNACGGATAAATAGATACTTTTCAAAACATAGGTTACAATATCAAAACCANNCCCGATAACNATGNCTAATCGTCTACATGCGCTCTCCATCGCATTAATTTTCGTATTAGTNAGTATGTCAGGTTGNATATTTTCNGACACTTCAACATCCGATAAGATACCAGAAGAGGNCGAATATCCTTCNATTTATGATAGACATACTCTCNCCTGGCAAGATAATCANACATTTTCTTACACNTTGGAACAAGGNCCATATTATTCNCTTGATGTCCAAGAAGCCTTCATNGAAGTNGATACNTCTGAAATCTGGGAAACAGGNCCNGANACATCAGAAGTNCATCTTTCGTATTGGCTTCCAAGCAATACTTTGGAGGGAGAACAAGTTCCNGTAATTGCAGTNATTAGNCCTTATTTNTCATATGGCACNCANGGAGATGAATCGACNCCAACNAATATTGTAAGCGCTGGCCGNGGCGAGTTTATTTTCGAAAATTTTGTCCCTCATGGATATGCTTTCGCTCAGGTAGCAGTATTCGGCACTGAACTTTCCAGTGGNTGCTTTGACTATCGTGGTGCNGGAGANGGTTTAGGAATTCATAATGCTGTAGAATGGCTTGGTTCACAGAACTGGTCTAACGGNCATGTNGGACTTTATGGTAAATCCTATGAAGGAGCAACNCAATGGGAAGCCGCGGCCTTAGGCAGCGAATATCTCAAGACCATAGTACCAATATCCGGTACAACAGCTTTACATCCATTATTGTACAAAAATGGTAGTGCAGAAGCTAGAAGTCAAGTTATGCATATGAATTATTTTTCTAGTACCGTCGATTATAATGAAGATGATTTAGATAATGTATGTCCAGACATTGTAGAGGGACTATTCGCAGGACCTGTTACTTACGGGGCCGGAGAGTTAGATCCTTATATGTCGAATTATTATGATGAAAGAAGCCATATTGACAAAGCATTCGAAAATTGGAACGGAAGTGTCTATTGGGTTCAAGGTTTACAAGACTGGAATGTTGATCCACATCAAGTATTTGGAGGCCCAATCGGAGTAAATTGGTATCAAGATTATATCGATGCAGGGTTCGAAATTAGAGGAATATTAGGTCAATGGGAACATAATTATCCAGATCAATGGACAAAACATAATGCTCAAGATAGTGGATATGGTGGGGAGGCAATTCACAATATGACTCGTTGGGATTGGGCTCAAGATTTGTTTGAATGGTATGAATATTATCTGAAAGGTATTGGAACACAACCAGACCTTACTGCCCAAGTACAAAGAAATGACGGCCAGTGGCGTATTGAAGAAACATGGCCTCCAGAAAACATCGAATGGTTCGATTTACCATTATCTGATTGTTCTAGTTCAGGAGTATTTACTGGAGGTGGCGCGCCGGTTGTTGGAGGAGGGCAGACTGTTACAACTACATGTTCTGCACTTTCCGAGACAGAAGATATCTTAATTTCAGGATTGATTAGGCTGCATTTAGAAGCAGTAGCAACAATGGATGGAGGGCAGATATTTGCAGAGTTAAGAGATTCGCAAACCGGTATTAGATTGGGCCATGCGACTATGGATATCAGGTATCATGCAGGAGGTTATGAGCC
>PCAW01000010.1:0-10813 GCA_002730775.1 Methanobacteriota archaeon
GTACATATGTACAGAGTATTGCAGAGACTTGATGATGTTGCTAACTCTTGTGAAGATGCAGCTAATGCATTCTTACCAATAGTTTACAATTAGTTAGACCAACCAACTTCTTCCAGTATAGAATCGACATCACTAGATCGTATTTTATCGAGTGTTGGTTGGAAAAATCTCCAAGCGAAATACCCTACAAACATACCAGAAAACAAATCGAACATATAGTGCTGTTTGGTTGTGAGTATACTAATGCATAGTAGTGTCCATTCAACCCATAAAAGTATCATCAATGGTTTTGCCCATTGAGTTTCTGAGTAGTTGTGATTTAACCAATGAGTAATCATTCTTGCAAGACAATATGAATGAACAATATGAAGACTTGGCCACGCATTCCAAGGCTTGTCAGAAGTATGTATAAACTCAAAGAGAATTGTCTCTAGACCATTCATAGAATCCCAATCAATTTGATTCCTCATATCAACTTCTGCTGGAAATAATAAGAAGATCATTACACAAAATAGAGTGGCTAGAATTAGCATTTGCATTGCTGATATTAACTCCAAACGACCTTTGTCGTCCTTAGGAGTCAGAATCAAAGTTGCAGGATAAAATAAGTACAATGCAGCATATGGAATTATCATCCAATTAATTACAGGCACAGAGCGATCATAGGAATTCTCAGGAAATAAAGAGAATGCATCTTCAAGATAAAAATGGGCAATATTATTAGAACCAAAATAGGGTACTGCGATAAAAACCAATCCGAAAACAAACACCTCTAGAGGGAACCAGTTTCCATTAAGAATTTCTCGGCGCTCCCAAGAACCTCTCCAGAATCTGTTCCAAGGCATTGTTAACCTAGATATGATTGAATCATTATCCATGACTAAGACACATTAGGTGAAGCATATGAAGTTAACATTGTCAGTTTGTGAGATTATTATCTTCATCTGGCAATAAAATTGACATGACAATTGTAATGATTATTGAGCCAAGTAATGCACTAAGGAAAACTTCTAAATTTGCTAAACCAAACTCATTAGTTGGAGATCTGAGATAATCAATTCCTGAACCTAAATTCTCATCAAATGCCCCATAAGCTACAACCGAAAATAAACCGCCAATGGCACCAATTAATGCACCTTTAGATGAGATTCGATCCCATAGAGTAAGTAGAACTGGGGCCACCGTCGAAGCAGCTAATAAGTCAGCGAAAAGGAATATCTCAAATACTCCCAAAGCATTTAATTCAAAGTACAAAATAGTAGGTCCGGTAGCCAAATATATCGCAATAGGTATCATCCCTACAGTGATCAAACGTGCTTCTTTAACGCCTAACTGACTATCACTTAAATCTCTAGAAATTGTAGCTACAATGGCATTTTGCAAAGTATCAACACTTGAACAAACGAGAGCCATCGCAAGTACGATAAATGAAGCAATAAAGAATACTCCAGCATCATCAATCAGGTAGAAAAATGCTGCAGAGGGGTCTTCTACATATCCTCTACCTGCAACTACTGTTCCAAGTACACCCATTACAAAAACCAATGGTAGAACCATTCCAGCAGCCAACCAAGCACCCTTTGTTAGAGCCTCATCTGATTCAGATGCCCATGCACGTTGCCAGTTCCCCTGAGAAAACATCTCTGCAGCAGTAATTGCTACTACCAATGCCAAACCTGATTTGAAAGAGTCCATGTATGACATCGAACCTATGCTCCAGGAATCTTCAGGATTGTATGCCTTTGAATCCGTAATCAATCCATCAATATCCCCTCCAAATAAAACCAGTAACAGAGTAACTACGAGGAAAACTATTGCCCATGCTTGAATCCTGTCAGTAGCCAACGAAGCCGGAAGACCTCCTCGAGAAACATATCCAGCAGTCACAACTCCAACCAGCACCATTGGAATCAGAGAATTAGTATCTGAAAGAATTTCCATTGATTTACCGATGGCTGTAAATTCAGCAAATAGGAATGTGAACATGTAAAGGAATGAAATTAGTCCGACATAAATCTGCATTCCACGTCCCAATCGCACCCTAACATAATCTGCAAGAGTAACTCCAGAAGGTAACCTAGAACGAATTATTGGCCCAACATAAGCTAACAATAGAAATGGAGTAGCTGCTGAAACAGCATATCCTACTACGTCCCAAAAACCTCCATAATAGCCCACTTCAGAAGGTCCGAAAAGTATCCATATCCCCATGCCTGAAGCAAATAAACTCAGACCAATTCTGAGCCAATCTTGTGATCCACGGGCTGAAAGATATTCATCCACATTGACTTCTTTTTCATTCGTTGCTTGATATCCTATATATCCAAAAAAACCAAGCGTTGCAAGCATCAATCCATAAGTGATTATCGGTGTTATTTCCATTTTCAATTCCTCCGCTGGCATTAACCAGATCAGGTCAAAGGGTCGTTACTTTCGTAACCTCTCAGCAAAAGCTCCCCATCACTAAGGACTGATATTAGGCTATTGAATATATTCACTTAGTTATCAGGTTGCATGAATTGATAATCCCAATCTTGTGGAGGCTCTAATGTTCTCTTAACTGAACGCGGACTAATCCATCTTAACAGGTTCAACGGACCACCTGCTTTGTCATTAGTACCACTCGCTCTGGCTCCACCGAACGGTTGTTGAGCTACTACGGCACCTGTTGGTTTGTCATTAATATAGAAATTACCTGCTGTGAATCTAAGCGCATTGAATGCTTTCTGTACATCAGATTCGTCATTGGCAAAGATTGATCCTGTAAGTGCGTATGGAGATGATTCATCACACAATGTTAGTACTTCATCAAACATATTATCTTCATACACATAGACGGTTAAAACAGGGCCAAATATCTCATCGACCATTGTCTCTGATTTAGGATTAGATGTCACAATAATTGTAGGTTCAACAAACCATCCTACTGAATCATCATAATTACCACCTACAATCACGTCACAGGACGCGTCTTTCTTAGCTCTATCAATGTAGCCAGTAATCTTGTCGAAAGATCTTTGATCTATTACAGCTGTCATAAAGTTGGTAAAATCCATAGCATCTCCCATCTTTATTTTCCTAATTTCATCACATAGTTCATCACTAATTGATGACCAAACTGATTGAGGAACATATGCTCTACTAGCTGCAGAACACTTCTGACCTTGGAACTCAAATGAGCCTCTCAGTAATGCTACTAACAAACCACGCTCATTGCAATTAGGATGAGCTACAACAAAGTCTTTACCGCCTGTTTCACCAACGATTCGAGGATAAGAACGCAGATTGGGTAAAGCTAAACCAATTTCCTGCCAAAGACCTTGGAAAGTTGCAGTTGAACCAGTGAAATGTAAACCAGCAAAGTCAGGATTTGCTAGAGCAACCTCCGTTATTTCGGCACCAGAACCAGGTAAGAAATTTATCACGCCATCTGGCAATCCGGCTTCCATCATTAACTGCATAAGAATGTAGTTAGATAAGTATGAATTTCTACTCGGCTTCCAAACAGATGTACATCCAACAATTGCAGGAGCGCTAGGAAGGTTAGCCGCGATACTGGTGAAATTAAACGGTGTTATCGAAAGAACAAAACCTTCCAAAGGACGAATTTCTGTAGAGTTTTTTACTCCTGGAGGTGAGACTAATGGTTGAAGATCATCATGAAAATTTCTTGCATAAAAACAATTAAAGCGCCAGAAGTCGATTAATTCACATGCAGAATCTATTTCTGCCTGGAAAACTGTTTTTGATTGATTAAGCATAGTAGAGGCATTTACTTTCATCCTCCATTCTCCTGCTAATAAATCAGCACACTTCTCAAAAATTTCGCATCTAGATTCTAAACCAATATCAATCCAATTTTGTTGTGCATTAACTGCTGCCTTGCAAGCATTTTCCATTTCATATTTACCTGCCAAGTGAACTCTTGCGATAATGTGATTATGGTTATGAGGAATTACTTGAGTTGTAATATTTCCAGTAAATACTTCTTTACCATTTATGATACAAGGTATTTCAATTACTTCACTCATTTGCCTATCAAGTTCTGCTTTGATTTCAATTCTCTCTTTACTACCTGGAGAATAACCAAGGATAGGTTCGTTAACTGGATGACTCATATTACGGCGCTACTAGATAATGCATTTTATCATTACTAAAAGAAATACTAGGAGTTTAACTCCATTCATTAGGATCGTCTTTCTTCGACTTTTTCCACTCTCGATAACATGACTTACAAACAGTGACTCTCCTAGAGTTCCCTAAAAGGCCATCTTCTCCCCAAACATCGGCTGCTCTATCAAATGCTAATTTACGACCACCTATTTTCTTGTCAGCCCAATTTCCACATCCGGCAACATCACAACGAATTTCACCAGAATATTCTTCTTTCTCTTTCTTAGATGGTCCTTTCGCCGCTGAAGCTAATTGTTGTTTTTTCTTAGCTCTGGATTTGAATCCCATAGCACTTCGAAAAGACACCTGAATTAGAACGTTGCCTCTTCGGCGGGNACATCAAATGGGCCTCCTNCCTTCGCGATTGAAGCCTTTCTGTCCGGTCCAACGCCTACACTAACCACAGGAATTCCTGATAATTCTTCTATTCTTTCTACAATGTGNCTAACTTTCTCTGGCATTGCACCATAACCAATCCCTTCCGAACGGGATCTGTCTGCCATAGAGATCCATTCCTCATCTGATAATGCGGGGAATCCTTCATGAGTCTCGTAAATTGGCTTACATTTTGCTACTTCTTCAGAAGTTGTTGGGAAATATTTTATCACCTTACCCTCAAAATCATAACCTATACAAATTTTGATCTCATCAAGTCCTCCCAAAACATCCAATTTCGTGACTACTAGACCAGTATATCCATTGAACCTATGAGCATCTTTCAAAGCAACCATATCTAGCCATCCAGTCCTTCTTGGACGTCCGGTTGTAGTACCAAACTCATGACCTACTTGCGCCATATGATGGCCCGGTCCTTCGTCAAGAGATAATTCGGAGGGAAATGGTCCATTACCAACTCTTGTTGTATATGCTTTTGTTATACCGAAGCATTGCTCAATATGACCTGGATGAATTCCCGCACCATGAGTTGCATTGGCACGACTTGTTACTGAAGATGTGACAAAAGGATATGTCCCTTGATCTATATCTAACATTGCTCCTTGAGCGCCTTCAAGAAGAATNCTTTCACCATTTTGCAGTGCGAAATCAATCATTAATCCTGTTGGCCTGATTGCATCAGAATATCTTTCTAGTATCCATCTCAAGTCTGATGTTAAAGATTCAGAAGTAATTCTTTCTGAGACGTTGACTGAATCTAATTGCTTATTCATTCTAGAAACTATTTCTGAAATTTTTCCACTGTCTGCAATTACATTATTAATGTCGCAAAATCGAATCCCTACTCGTTCTATTCTATCGCGATAAGCTGGACCTATTCCTCTTCCTGTGGTGCCAACTACTTTGTCAGCAGAATCGTATAATCTATGGAATGGTAAAATTACAGATGCTCTCTCACTAATGAATAAACGCTTACCTTCTGGCCTTTCCTTAGTTAGAGAATACCATCTATCAAGCTCTTCTTCGAGAACCCAGGGGTCTATCACCATTCCATCTCCAAGAACTAAGTTACATTCCATTGACGTTACACCGGAAGGAATTTGATGAAGTTTCAAAGTCGTATCTCCTAGAACTATTGTATGTCCAGCATTGTTCCCTCCTTGAAATCTAACAGCCCAAGTAGAGTTGGGCGCTAGCTGATCAATAGCCTTACCTTTTCCTTCATCTCCCCACTGGGCCCCTAACACAATATTCGCTGGCACAAGGTCTCGGCTTAGCCGAAGGCGAATGAATAGTTCGGTCCAAGAATCTTGGGAAAATGATTAAAAAAAAATTAGAATACCTAGCAAAGCGATTATGAAGGGTAGGCATTTCGGAGGCTTTGTATGGCTCAACGTCACAGTATAGCAGAAGCGCGTCTTCTCAAAAAGTGGATATGCATGAAATGTTCTGCAACTCATCGTGGTACTAAGCCCAGAGCATGCCGAAAGTGCGGTTATACTAACCTGAGGCCTAAAGCTACAGAACGCCGAAGTACCTAATTGATTCTTCTTCAATTGAGTCTAATCACAAAAGTAGATTAGAATTTAAACTAGAAGTTATTTTCGACGTGCTTCTGCTAGAAGAGTTTCTAATGCGGTCTGAATTTGAAGACATAAGGGGCCAAAATGAAGAGGTAGATTTGGATCATTGAAAATATCATCAAGCATCGATGCAGTCATTCCAAGTCTCAAGTCCATTTCTTTGTTTTTATTTAACAGCCACTTATCTACTGATTCTTTCGCAGTAGTACGTATATTCCTAGGTACTTGCGAATCATCAAGTTGACCTAGTACAGATGCAATCTGTTGGATGCGGGATTCGATGTCTGACATATTACCACCAAGCCGCCGACAAATGACATGTCCTTAAGCACATCCCTAGATTAGTATGATTATTGAGAGGATTCTTGTTCCCATGTAGCCCATGGCATATCTGTATTAGAAACACCTAAACCACGTCCTGAAGGACCTAATGCAATTAATCCAACAGAATGCTCAGGTGATATCAATGTATTAATTCCCCAATTCATAGATTCTTCCAAAGAATAAGTTTTATCCTTTATTTTTTCATACACCTTGTTACTTAGAAGTGCTCTAGTAATAGCNTCGCCAATTCCTGTCGCAGCAACCGCTAGACCTTGTTCTGCCCAAAACCCAGAACCCGGCAATGGTACGTCTCCGACTCTTCCTGGAGGTCGGAAACTGCAACCTCCAGTACTTGTCGCGACGACTATCATGCCAGTCCTATCTCTAGCAATAACGCCTACTGTATCTCCAGTCATCTCCTTTCCAGAATCACCAATTTGACCCTTTGGAGATACACCTACAACTTTTTTCTTGATATGTCCTTTTTCGTCGGCCCATATTCTAGCACCTTGAGAAGTCAAGCCATTGATTTCTTCATCTAACAAATCCGCAGCAACTAAAATTGGATTAGGGGTCTCTTCCATAGCAATAACAAAACCTATTTTCCCATCGCCTGTCTGTATTGAAGCATCTGTTAACACCGACCCATCTGTGCGCATTACACTACCTGTTCCTGCATTGAAAACTGGATCATTTTCTAGGATTACACAAGCCTGAACTGCAGCATCTAATGCGGTTCCTCCTGCAGAAAGAATTTCAGCAGCCTTGTTTATTGCAACCTGAAGATTATCTTGACGGGCTGGCCCCGGACCAGCACCACCATGGGCTATTACTGCTGGAATTGTCATTTTTACATACTCCCTTTCATTTGTGAATTTACTTCAATCTTCAATTGTAATATTAAAGCAACGATAAAAATTAATCCCGCCACTCTGAAACAGGTATGGTAAGTCCATAAACCAATTCCCTCAACTGTCTCAGACCAAATATAGGCAGCTAATAGTGGTCCAATTATCCTGGCTAATGCGCTATACCCTTCTTGAGCACCCATCACTGCACCCAGTTCATAACCTGAGTTGGTAGTTGCGAAGGTAAGCAATGATGATTGTGTAGGCGAAAAGAGTGCGTTGCCAATGGCCAATGCTGCAGAGCTAAAGAAAACAATCCAGCTAGCACTTGCGGGCACGTAGGGTAAACTAGCAATTCCTAATCCGCAAAGTAGAGTTCCAAAAATCATTAGATTTTTCATGCTAAATCTATCGGTTAATTTGCCAATAAGACCACCTTGGATGATTACTCCGATCACACCGATAAAAGCAAAAATCCATCCATTTTGCATTTCGCTGAAACCGAGGCCGCCATTTTCAATTTCCAAAGCAGTAAAAAGTATGAAAGTCCCGTGCATCATACTAAATCCAAACATAAATAAGAAATTAGCAGAAATTAAAGTAGATATTTGAGGGAGCTTCATAACATTGATTAGATTTTCAAAAATACTCGTGATTTCTTTCAAAGGAGACTCTAACTGATTTTTTCTAGATTTTTTAGAGAGGCTCTCAGGAAGCCAAATTATTGCTAATAACAAAGAAATAAGTGAAAGAATACTTGAAAATATACATGGTAACAAATAAGGATATTTTGACCAAAATGTTGAGTCAAAAATACCTCCAATACTTGTTGCTGGATCTGACAATAAACCTCCAATGAAAGGACCAATCATGAACCCGAGACCAAAAGCAGCACCTATCATGCCCATTCGCCTAGATATTTCACTAGGCTGACTTATATCACCGATATACGCCCTTGCAACTGCAATGTTCCCATTACCTGCACCCGCCAAAAAACGGGCTATTAGTGCCATACTGAGACTTTGTGAGAGACCGAAAACTATGAAAAATATTGAATTGGAAATCAGGCCAAGAATAATAATCGGGCGTCTTCCATAATTATCACTGAGCGAACCAAGAATCGGAGTGAAAATAAACTGCGCTAGAGAATAACAAGATATCACAACACCGACCCATAAGTCTCTTCTTCCAATATCCATTATTCCTTCAGCAAAAGCCAAATCCTGAATAAAATAAGTTAGGAATGGGATAACAATAGTGAATCCTAACATGTCAATCAGGACTACAAGAAATAATATTCCCATTGGAGAACTCTTTCTCCCGTTACCCCCCATAAACAAACCGTGCAGGTTGGACACTTAGTATTGAGGGGGCATCAGGCTGAGGGTTGAGTGTCTGCAGTATTAGAAATAGTATCAATCACTAATGCTAATCTTTCAACCAATGAAACTTTATCTTCTGAGCCAACAAGGGCATATTTTAGAACCTCATCTAGGGAATCAACAGGAATTACAGTTACCATAGACTCGTATTGTTCATCAATTAATACATCTTGCATATTAGAGCGAGGGATAATAATAGTTTCAATACCTGATTTGGCCGCTGCTTCAATCTTGGCAGAAACTCCGCCAATAGGGAGTACTTCACCTCTGATTGATAGAGAACCAGTCATTGCAAGATTCTGTTCAATAGGCAATCCTTCAAATGCACTTATGATGGCAGTAGCCATAGTTATCGAAGCACTATCTCCATCGACATTATGAGTCCCAGGAAATTGAACATGTACGTCGAAGTCTTTGATATCATTTCCAGTTAATTTTTTCACTACTGCACTAATATTTGTAACTGACTCTTTAGCGAGATCTGAAAGTCCACCAGTGGCTATGACCTGCCCTGATCTGCCATGCGCTGCTGTTACCATAGCTTCTACCGGCAATACTACACCTGAATAATCTGAAAGTCCCGAGTCTGCACCTAATACTGCTAATCCGTTAACCCTTCCGATCCTTTCACCTTTATTCACTATCATAGAGTAATCTGCTTGTCTTTCCAAATACCTGTCTGCAACTTGTTGCTCAAGCGGTTTTGCAATTGCTCTGGCTCTAATGATATGTGATGCAGTAGTAATTTCCGCATTTTCTTCAACTGCTAGATCGCCTGCAATCCGTATTAAACCTCCGAGTTCACGTAATCTAAGAGATAAACGGCCTCTACGACCACTACGTCTCTGGGCTTCTTTCAAAATTAACCCAATAGATTCAAGGTTAAAATGAGGTATAGGTTTTCCAGAGGTTTTCTTTCTTTCATTGACTACTTCCTGAGATACGAAACGGATTAGTCGACGACGATTCCTTTCAGTATCTGGCATGTCTGTATTAACATATACTTCATACCCATATCCTCTGATTCTACTTCTAAGAGCAGGATGCATGTTTTGTATGCTATCAAGATTCCCTGCTGCAATTAAAATGAAGTCAGTAGGCACTGGCTCTGATTTAGTCAAGGCACCAGAAGAACGTTCAGAACGACCTGAAATTGAAAGAGCCTTTTCTTGCATGGCAACTAACAAAGCTTGCTGTTCTTCCATCCTGAGCATTCTAATCTCATCGATGTAAAGTACGCCTTTGTTTGCTCTGTGAACAGCACCTGGCTCAACTCTCTCATGAGCAGGTGTGGCCAAGTCCGCACCTGACTGGAATGGATCATGTCTAACATCACCCAGTAAAGCCCCTGCAAGAGTCCCGGTAGCATCGATGAATGGAGGCTCTTCATTTCGTTCATGTTTCACAAGAAGTTTGGGGATATTCCCTTCATCCCCCGCAGTAAGCCTTCCTCTGAGGAAGAAATAACCAAATATCAATAAGAATGAACCGAAAATTAAAGTTAATATTTCCCCACTAGAAAGTGTTGCTAGAACTAAAGCAGCACCAACTATTAGGACAATGAACAAGAGTGTTCGATTTGTTCTTTCTCTCTGTTGCCGAATCAAGGCTTTACGCTCTGAAATTATCCTTGAACCTCTACCGGCAGGAACTGTCCGTACTTTAGGTTCATTCTCATCGTCTTGATTTCGATAAACCAGTATATCTTCTAATTGTTCTTTTGGAAGAAATTCTGTCATTGAACGTGCTAACATTGACTTCCCAGTACCTGGTTCACCAACCATAATCACATGTCTTCTCTGCTCTGCGGCCTTTCTGACAACTATTGATGCAGCTTCTTGACCGATTACCTGGTCAACTAATTTTTCAGGTATAGGGACATCAGCAGTAGAAGTGATTTCAACTTTCTTAATCCATTCTTCAACAGGTATTTTGCATACAGGATCTTTGTCTTTAGCGACACCAAAAGCGGAACCATCTTCCCAACTTTCGAGAGGGTTGTCTTTGACTAATGATTCATCTGTTTCGTCTGACAAGTGACTCCCTCGGGATTAGTCCTGTAAGTCTGACCTTCTTGAAGGTGCGTCATAGAAGCATTAGCAAAAAA
>PCAW01000003.1:0-12195 GCA_002730775.1 Methanobacteriota archaeon
ACAGATGTATAAAGATTTTGCAGACTATGGTTGGGATGTAGGTTCATATTGNCACAAGATATANGCTGGTAGAGAAAGNGANACNGANTCNCAAGTTATNATNACTACCTGGCAGTCCATCTACAAACTCCCCCGAAAATATTTTGAACGATTTAACGTAGTTGTTGGGGATGAGGCACACCAGTTCAAAAGTAAGTCACTAATATCTATAATGTCAAAACTTGGCGATGCAAAATATCGTTATGGATTTACTGGAACTCTTGATGGCACCCAAACTCATAAGTGGGTTCTAGAAGGATTGTTTGGTCCGTCATACAAAATTATTAGAACAGAAGAACTGATGGCAAANGGACATGTTGCTAAGTTAGATATCAATGTGCTTCTATTGAAACATCCGGCACATAAATTTGAAACTTTTGAAGATGAAGTCCAGTATATTATCAATCATGANAGAAGAAATAAATTTATTAGGAATCTTGCTTTAGATCTCAAAGGTAATACACTTATTCTTTTTGCTAGAGTTGAGGGACATGGATTACCACTATACGAATTGATAAATAACGGTAGGTTGGATAATCGCCATGTATTTTTTATTCATGGTGGTGTGGGAGTAGAAGATCGTGAAAGAGTAAGGGAGATCACGGAAAAGGAAGAAAACGCGATTATTGTCGCTTCATATGGAACGTTCAGTACAGGTATTAATATTAAGAACCTCCACAATGTCATTTTTGCTTCTCCATCCAAATCTAGAATACGGAATCTCCAGTCTATTGGCCGCGTGCTCAGGAAAGGCAATAATAAGACAAAGGCAACTCTCTATGACATTGCTGACGACATATCATACCAATCCAGGAAAAACTATACACTTAATCATTTGATTGAAAGAATTAAAGTTTATAGTGAAGAAAATTTCAATTACGATATTGTAAACATACCACTTAAGAACTAATATGCAAGAAGAGTTTTACGCAATTATAAAACTTATATCGGGAGAAGAAGTTTTTGCTTTAGTTTCTATTGATGATAGTGGTGATGAACCTGTAATTATTTTGCAGAGTCCTGTCACGATGAAAACTTTTAATCATCATGGAACTTCTTTAGTAAAGATTAAACCTTGGGTAGAAATGTCTACCGAAGACATTTTTGTTATTCGTTACGATAAAATTATCACAATGACTGAAACAAGCGATCAAAAAATTATCCAAGTTTATGATAGATATCTTAGTGACGACGATAATGATGAAGAAGGACCTCTATTGAAAAACTCATCAAGTAGAGTAAATATCTCTCAGAAGATGGGATATCTTACTTCGGTGGAGGAAGCAAGAAGACACTTGGAGGATATGTTTAAAATACCTCCAAAGGATATTGATAAAGACGTTAAGTAATTAAAGCTATATCTGTCTCTTNAAACCTAACAAAGATATTCTACTTAAGATTTGCTATGTTGTCAAGTCATAATTGTGTGTTATAATAATAACAACCTACATTTAAGATTATAATGCCATGCCTAAGAAGAAGACGGAACATTATGTTAACAACAAGGAGTTGCTTGAAGCACTAATTGTCTANAGGGCAAAAGTTGCTGATAGTTTCAAAGAAAATAACGACGGTAGAGAACCTACTAAAGCAGATAGATCACAGCGTTGGATTGGAAAACCACAAATCACCAATTATCTCGGTGATTGTTTTTTGAAAATTGCTACTCACCTTTCATATAAACCAAACTTTGTGAATTANATGTTTCGTGAAGACATGATTTCCGATGGTATTGAAAATTGTGTTCAATACATTCATAATTTTGATCCAGAGAAATCTAAGAATCCCTTTGCTTATTTTACGCAAATCATTCATTACGCTTTTTTGCGTCGTATTCAGAAAGAAAAGAAACAACTTGATATTAAAACTAAAATTATTGAGCGAACTGGATTTGATGAAGTTATGATGGTTGACGATAGCTTGCTTTCTGGTAGTAGTTCGGAGTATAATACGATCAAGGATAANATTCAGTATAAGACTAATAGATGAAAATTGCGATTATCACTGATACTCATTATGGTGCTAGAAAGGGTTCTAAGCACCTTCACGACTACTTTGAGAAGTTCTATGATGATGTGTTCTTTCCGACCTTAGAGGAGCAAGGAATAACAACTGTGGTTCATATGGGTGATGCCTTTGATAGTCGCAAGTCAATTGATTATCAAAGTCTTGAGTGGTCAAAGAGAGTTGTATTTGATAGACTTAAGAAGTATGACGTCCATATGATTATTGGAAATCATGATTGTTATTATAAGAATACCAATAATGTAAACTCTCCAGAACTTCTTCTACAAACTTATAATAATATAAAGACATATAGTGAAGTATCCGAGATTACATTAGATAAATTAAAAATACTGATTATTCCTTGGATCAATGCAGAAAATTTTGAAGATACTGTCAAGGTTGTCAAAACTACTGATAGCATATGTGCGATGGGGCACCTTGAGCTCAACGGATTCAGAGCGCATCGTGGACACGTCATGGAAGATGGTATGGCGTGCGACGTATTTGAAAAGTTCCACAAAGTGTTTTCAGGACACTACCATACACGGTCAGACAACGGAAAAATCTTCTACCTAGGAAATCCTTATGAGATGTTCTGGAATGATGTAAATGATCCTCGGGGATTTACAATCTTTGATACTGAGACTTTAGAGTTTGAGTATAATGATAATCCCTATAAACTCTTTTATAACATCTATTACGAAGATACTCCATATCAAACTTTTGATACTCGTGAATATGAAGGTAAGATTGTAAAGGTTATCGTTAGGAAGAAAACCGAACCAAAGAAATTTGAAAAGTTTATAGATAAGTTATATTCCTGTGGTATTCAAGATTTAAAGATTGTTGAAAATTTTTCTATTCAAGAAAATGAAGATTTTGAAGTTGATGAAAGTGAAAACACAATCTCTATCTTAAATCGTTATATTGATGAAGCAGAATTTGATTGTGATAAAACAATTATTAAGGGAATACTTCAAAAAGTCTATTCACAAGCTTGCCAGGTAGAGTAATGTTTCTTCTGACTCTCAGAGATAACAAAGATGAGGGCGCATATGCCGTTCAAAATCGTTACGGTGAGAAAGTTCTTTTTCTCTTTGAGGATGAAGATGATGCAGAACGTTATGCAATGCACTTGCACGAAGATGAAGAAGCAGAAATGGATGTCGTAGAAGTTGATGATGCACTTGCAATTATTACCTGTAAACGCTATAATTACAAGTATGCGGTCGTCACGCAGAATGATATTGTAATCCCTCCAAAATTAGATGATAACCTTCCAGAAGATTAGATGGAAAAACTTTTTGTCAACTGGCAATCAGTTTACTGAGGTTAACTTTCAACAAAGTAATACAAATCTAATTATTGGAACTAATGGTGCCGGAAAATCCACAATGCTGGATGCACTGACTTTTGTTCTGTTTAATAAACCGTTTCGTAAAATCAATAAACCTCAATTAATTAATACCACAAATGAGCGCGATTGTTTAGTTGAGATTGAGTTTGAAATTAATACTCGAAAGTATCTTGTTAGACGTGGAATCAAACCCAACGTATTTGATATTGTTGTAAATGGAGTTGAGTTGCATCGCGAAGCAGATGATCGTGCAATGCAACGTATTCTGGAAGAGAATATTCTGAAAGTGAATTATAAATCATTTACTCAAATTGTAATTTTGGGTAGCAGTACATTTGTGCCTTTTATGCAACTGACTTGTGTAAATCGGCGTGAAGTTATTGAAGATCTTTTAGATATTCGTATCTTTTCTTTAATGAATAGTCTCCTCAAAGACAAGATTCGTACTCACAAGGATCAAGTAAAATCTTTTGATTTGAAGAAGGAAAATCTCAAAGATAAGATGAAGATGCAACAGAACTTTATAGATGAGTTGGAAAATCGTGGTAAGCAGAATATTGATAACAATAAATCTAAGATTACAAAACTTATGGAAGAAGTTGATGGATATATGTTGGAGAATGTAAAACTTGAAGAAGATGTACATAAGTTTACTAAAGATCAAGAAGATGTAACAGGAGCAAGACAAAAGTTGGCGAAACTAAACACACTTCGCGGAAAACTGTCTGCAAAAGTATCTGCTATTACTAAAGAACACAAATTCTTTATGGAGAATACGGTATGCCCCACTTGTACTCAAGATATTAAAGAGTCATTCCGGTTAAATAAAATTGATGACGTTCAAAATACGGCAAAGGAACTAAAGGAAGGTTTCAACGAGTTGGAATCGACCATTAAGTTTGAACAAGAAAGAGAACGTCAATTTAACACACTTTCACAGGAGATTGTAAATCTAACGCATGGCATTTCTCAGAACAATACTCGGGTTAACGGAAATCAACGACAAATCCGAGATCTTGAACATGAAATTCAAACGATTACCGAGAACCTTGCAAACCGAAATACTGAAAATGAAAAGTTAGACGAATTTAAGTCCAATCTCCAACAGACAATTGAATACTTATCAGACAAAAAACAAGAAATTGTTTATCACGATTTCGCCTACTCCTTACTCAAGGACGACGGTGTAAAAACGAAGATTATTAAAAAGTATCTTCCATTCATTAACCAGCAGGTTAATCGATATCTTCAGATGATGGATTTTTATATCAATTTCTATCTTGATGAAGAATTTAAAGAAACTGTGAAGTCTCCTATCCACGAAGACTTTTCTTACAGTTCTTTTAGTGAGGGTGAAAAGATGAGAATAGACCTTGCCCTACTCTTCACCTGGCGTGAGGTAGCGCGTCTCAAAAACTCTGTAAACACCAACCTGCTGATTATGGATGAGGTTTTTGATAGTTCACTAGACGGATTTGGAACTGATGAGTTTCTAAAAATTATCCGTTATGTTATCAAAGACGCCAACATTTTTGTCATCTCTCATAAACAAGATATGCGTGACAAATTTGAAAGTGTCATAATGTTTGATAAAGTTAAAGGATTTTCTCGTAGAGTATCTTCAGACAAGGAGGAGTAATGAACGTCCCAAACTGGAAGCATCATTCTAAAAAAGAGCAGAAACAGACTCTTAAACCCCAAGCAATGCGTGATAGAAGAGCAGCATTGCAAGCATTTAAGAAGAAGCACAAGAACCGTCCCGATAAGGCGGTTTCGTCGTATTATGAGACAATTAGATTGATAAATACCTAAAAAGTATTTGTATAGATGGACAACTTTTACGAAGAAGTATATCAATATCTTATCAATGAGGGTATTGAGGAAGAAGAAGCAACTGTAGTTGTTAATCATCTATATGAAGCAAATGTTCATGAATATGGATTGATTACCGAAAACCGAGGTAAGGCAGTTTTGAATCTGCTCAGAACAGTCGGAATGATGTCTGGCATTTTAAAAAATCCTGCTGCTAAGAAAGCAGTAAAAGCAACTACTCAGAAAATTACTGGCACTCCTCTTCAAGGAAATCTTCTCACCAAAACGGGTAAGGCACAAAACTTTACTGGTGGAAGAACACCATTTACTGGCACCAGTCCAGTTCCTGCTGCAAGCTCTGCTTTACCAAAACCAAAAGTACCTGCCGCACAATCACCAGGACAGATGCAGATTCCTGGAACTTCTGCTAGAGCACAGGAGTTGAGAAATGTAACCAGAAATCCCAACACTGGATTGTCTGGGGGTGGCAACACTGGTCTTACAATGTCTGGTGGTAAGGCATCTCAGAGAAGTATGCCGACGTTAAAAGCACAACCACGAAGAGTTGCGCCTAAGGTTGATGGACCTTCCGCATTAACCATCACGAAGGGTGATAAGACTGTTTACAGCATTCCTAAAAAAGATGTTCTCTCCCCTTCTCAGATGAAGGCACAGAGAGTTGTTGATAAGATGAAAGCTCTTAAAATTGCTGGTGGTGTTGGTGTAGTTGGTGGCACTGCTGCACTTGTTGATAAGGCTAACACTGATAGTGCTGCACGACGTGCAGAAAGAGAACTGCAAAAAGATAATAAACTTGCTCAACAAAAGGCAGAAACTAAAGCAGCATCTAAATCAAAACCAGAACCAACTGGTGAACGATCTGCTAAAGCAAATGTGGAGAAGCAAGAGATTGCGAAGAAAGAGGCACAGGTAAACAGGTCAAGTAGTCAACTTAAATCTGCTGCTAAGAATTTTGATGCAGCATTTGCGGATGCTAGAAAGAAAGGTAAAGCAGAATTTTCTTGGCGTGGAAAGCAATACAACACTAAATATAAAGGAGAATAACTTTTCTATATTACAATGGAAGCAAAAGACGTAAAGACTCTTATGGAGGCATATGCTTCCGTTTATGAGGGATATGGCAAGAAGAAAAAGGGCGATTGTGTAAGTAAGTCTGAAAAGGGCGATCACAATTGTGCCAAGAAAGTCTGCTCTGAGCAGTGGGGTGAAGGTGAAACCATCTTTGGACAACACGCTGTTCCCGATGAAAATGGTTTCGTTTCACACTACGATGTTCAGTTTGAGCATGGTATTGTAGAGAACGTATCTGTAGAAGATATGGACATTCTTACTATGGAATCACATAATGAGCACGTTGAGCACGAAGGTGAAACCATCAGTGAAATGGGTGGTATGCTGGGTGCTGTTAAAAAAGTTGTTAAAGCAGTTGTTGGACCTGCTGACCAATCCCCTGAAGCAGAAGCAGCAAGAATGGGTAAGCGTAGGGGACCGGCACCCAAGGCTGGATCTAAACCTGCAATGAGAAGCGAAGATGCAGATCTCTTTGATATTATCAAGGGTCATTTAATTGATGAAGGTTTTGCTGACACTGAGGAAGCAGCACACTCTATTATGGTAAGTATGAGTGAAGGATGGAAGCAGAGTATTGTTGAAGGATATGGTAGTATGATAGGTTCTGCTGTATCCAAAGCTGCTGGCGCACTTAAAAATCGTATGCAATCTGACACTAAGAGAACTGGGAACATTAACCTCCCTAATAGTGCCCCTGTTCCTAATAGTGCTGCAATCGCTGCTAGTAATGCTAGTAAGAGAACTACGAACATTAACCTCCCTTAAAGGTGGACCTACTAAATCTAAATCAAGAGGAGAGGATATCTTTACCTCTACACCACCAGGTGGAAAACCTTATGGTAATAAGAAACGATTACCAAAACCAGGAACACCTGCTGCTAGAAATGCACCTATGAGAGACGAACCTCTATTCTAAACCAATTTTATAAGTGTCTACTGGGAGGTCTTCGGACCTCCTTTTTTTGTATAATAGATCCATACGCAACTAAGCAATGGCAGTCTCACACGAAATCAAATCTCAACTTGCCAAACTTCTAGCGACTGAAGACCTCGTGGTTGAGCACAAGAAAGTAGAGACTGCTTGTTTCAATGTTCATACTCGTGTGCTGACTCTGCCAATGTGGGAGCGTGCAAGTAGTGGTGTTTATGATATGCTTGTTGGTCATGAAGTTGGGCACGCTCTCTACACTCCCGATCGTAATTGGTTACTTGAATTCAAAATTCCACCACAGTTTGTGAATGTGGTAGAAGATGTTCGTATTGAAAAACTGATGAAGCGTCGGTACGCTGGTATTTCAAAAACGTTCTATCGTGGATATGCAGAACTTGCTGATGAAGATTTCTTTCAGATTGCTGGTGAAGATATTAATGCAATGAATCTTGCAGACAAAGCAAATCTTTACTTTAAGATTGGTAATTTTGTTGATATTACTTTTGAAGATGATGAAAAGGTAATTTGTGAAAAAATTTCTAATGCTGAGACTTTTGATGATGTTTTAGTAGTATCCAAAGAACTTTATGAGTTCTGTAAGAGGCAAGAAGAACTAAAAATTAAAATGGACGATCTGCAAATGCAAGGTGGTCGAGAGGGTGGTAGTGACATTTCGGAACTTTCTCAGCAAGAAAGTGATGGGCAGGAAGATGATAATTATCAAACTGTAGGAGAAAAATCTGATTCTTGGGAGTCTGAGTATCCTGAAGAAAGTGACTCTCATGGCGACACGGATAATTCAAATGAGTTAGAAGTTTCTACTATGAATAATCTTGATGAAGCAATTAAGGAACTTGCTCAGAATGATGGTTTAGAGAATGTTTATGTCGAACTTCCCAAACTTGATATGAATAAGTTTGTTGTTGATAATTTAGAAATTCATGAACGATTTGGTGAATGGACTGAGTGGATGGAAAATAATAGTCTGAATGAGGAAGAATTCTTTTTATCTATTGATACTCAGTTTGTAAAATTCAAGCGTTCTGCACAGAAAGAAGTGAATTATTTGGTGAAAGAGTTTGAGTGTAAGAAGGCAGCAGATTCTTATGCTCGTGCAACTACTGCTCGTACTGGAGTTCTTGATTGTTCTAAACTTCATACCTACAAATATAATGAAGATCTATTCCGAAAAGTGACCACTCTTGCAGATGGTAAGAATCATGGTTTGATTTTTGTTCTTGATTGGTCTGGATCAATGAATAGCGTGCTTCAAGATACTTTGAAGCAACTGTTTAATCTAATGTGGTTCTGTAAGAAATNGAATATTCCTTTTGAAGTGTATGCTTTCACTAATGAATATCCTAAAATCGTTACTGATGAGAACGGTAACCCAGAGATGAAGGGTTATGCTTATAAGAAACGTCACGGTCTTATTACTGTGAATGAGTGGTTTTCTATGATGAATATTTTCACCAGCAAAACCAAGTTGAAAGATCTTGAGCAGCAGATGAAGAATTTCTTTCGCCTTGCTTGGACTTTCAATCGCTCGGCATATATTCCTATTCCAACTGGTTTGAGTCTTTCTGGAACTCCTTTAAATGAAGCATTTATTTCTCTGCATCAATTGATTCCACACTTTAAAAGGGAAAACAAAATTCAAAAAGTACAATGTGTCATTCTAAGTGATGGTGAAGCGGGTGGAATGAAGTATCACCGAGAGATTCATCGTCGTTGGGAAATTGAACCGTTTCTTGGTATCGGTAATATTGGTAATAATGCTTTTTTGAGAAATCGTCAGAATGGAAAAACTTACTCTATGAATTGTGAGTGGTGGGAAATGACTGATATTTTTATCAGGTATCTTCGTGATTCTTTTCCAGAATCTAATTTTATTGGTATTCGTATTCTTGAATCTCGTGATGCTAATAGTTTTATTCGACGTTATTGTGGTTGGGTTGCAGAAAAGGCAGAAAAAGTGATCAAGACCTGGAAAAGAGAACGTGCATTCGCACTCTATGATTCTGGTTATCACACTTACTTTGCTATCTCTGCAAATTCACTTGCCAATGAAACTGAATTTGATGTTGATGAAGGAGCAACAAAAGCAAAAATCAAGTCTGCTTTTGTTAAAAGTCTGAAGAATAAAAAAATGAATAAGAAAGTTCTTGGAGAATTTGTAGAACTAATTGCTTGATAAATAGATTTATAGAAAAAGTGTCTAGAGATGAAACCTTCCCCCAAGAAATTAAAAGAGACTAAAGAGATCTACGAAAAGGTTGTAGCACACCTCATTGAGGAAGGTTACGCTTCTGATGTAGAATCTGCAGATTCCATTATCGGTGGAATGAGTGATCAGTGGTTTGCACAAATTCAAGAAGGTTGATTAATGGAGAGACTAACTGGTAAAGGAGTGAAGTCTCTCAAAGAGTCTTACGCTAAAGTTTATATTGAAGAACAAATACAAGTTCCTGATTACACATCAATGAGTGATGAGGAATTTAATAAACTTGTACAAAAATCTGGAAATCCAGAAGGTGTCATTGCAAAAAGACTGCAACAGAGAAAAGTTGCTGCTAACGAAAAAGCTAGAGCAAATTACACTGCTGCTGATGCCAAAGCAGATAGGGAAAGAGCAAAAACAGAAGCAGAAAATAAA
Organism: Methanobacteriota archaeon; assembly: GCA_002730775.1. Taxonomy (GTDB): domain Archaea; phylum Thermoplasmatota; class Poseidoniia; order Poseidoniales; family Thalassarchaeaceae; genus MGIIb-O2. The sequence continues at coordinate 9,895 of PCAW01000003.1, forward strand.
AGAAGAAAATCTAGAGGAGAAAGTCCTCTTCCTGTTCCTCAAGGATCTAAAACTAGAGAAACTACAAATACTACAAATACCCGTTCTACTGACCAAAATAAAGTTAGAGCAGAGTATGACCGTCTGAGATATTCTAAAGATCCTAAAGAACGTGCTCAGTCTGTTACATATGGCAAGCAAATGGCAGCAGCAGGTGCTGCTAAAAAAAACTTTTCTGGATATCAGTCTGCTGCTGATGCTAAGAAGAATCTTCCTGCACCAGCACAGAAAACTTCTATTGCTGATCAATTGAAGCAACTTCGTTCTATGAGAGCAAATCCAGAAGCACGTCAACCACCATTAAATCCTAAAATAAATCAACCTGTAAATCAAGCACAAAAGGATGCTGCTGCCAAGTTAGATCCTGCGACATTGAAACGATATAATATGGATCCAAATGAGGTAAAACCAGCAATAACACCAAATCAACAGTCTTCTCTAAACAGTACAGTTCAATCTGCTGCAGTTCCAATAGGTAACACTATAAAAACGACAGTTAATCCAGACTCTAGTATGAGGGTAACTCAAAAGAGAACTCCTGAAGCAACTAAAAAAATTACGCAAGCCCTCACTCTCTCCCAAAGTGTAGACCTCTTTGATATTGTCAAAGGTGAATTTATTGAAGAAGGATATAGTGAAGAGGATACAATGTATATGATGGCAAACTTGAATGAGGAGCAACTTCAAGAATTTTTAAAACAACTTGCTGGTTTTGCTATTAGAAATGCAAACAAAATTCCTGCTGTTAAAGGTTTAGTTACTAAAGCTGGTAGAATGTTTGGTAGATCACCCAAACCAACCGCTGTAAAATCTGCTATTTCTCAAAGAGCATCTAATGTTGTTAAAGACCAGAGAGCGGGTGTTTCTGGAACTATGGATGATTTGAATCAACTTCAACAATCGGCTCAGTCTACCTTGGATAGAGTCAATAGGAGCACTTCTGCATCTGCTGCTCGCACTGCTGCCAGAGAAAAAACTAGATTGAATAATCTCAATCCTCGTGCTGTTAGTGATCGTAATGCTCGCGAAGCAGCTGCTCAAGTTAGGCAGAGAAATGTTGAAAAAGGTAGACCGNCTTTTGCAGGACCACAACCAGTTGATAGATTAAACTACAAACCNGGTGATCCACAGTTTACGGATCATCTAAAGAGATATTATGCTAGTAGTAGAGCAGGAGATAAAGGACTTCCAAAATAATTATCTGGAGGTTTTAGGACCTCCTTTTTTAATAAATAATTCAAAATTACTGTTAGACTAATGAGCAAGTTCGGAGATTTACTTAAAGGCGGACCACCCGCACCTAAGGTTGAGGCAGCACCTGCTCCTGAACCTGCCAAGAAGGAAGAACCAGTTCTTGAAAAAATGGACAAGAAAGAACTTGAAAAGTATGGTAGAACTAAGGGTATCGAACTCGATAGACGCCATAGCAAGGATTCTTTAATTAAAGAACTTAAAGATGTGGAAGGTGAGTGAACCAGTTTATAAACTGGCACACGGGGGTCTTTGGACCCCCTTTTTTATTGTATAATTACTTCAGTTAAAACAAACAACCCAATGGGACTGTCTAAAAGCAGCATCATCGAATCACTTCAAGAAACTTACGGCGAATCTGTGACTACAGCAGATGTCCGTGCTTGGTGTGCGATGAATGACTGCAATTATCAGACCGTTACTAACAAACTCTCTGATTGTAAAGTTGGGCGTGGTAAATGGAATCTAACTGTACAAGAGAAACTCGAACAAACTTATCAAGCACCTCCTGCGTTGCCTGCAACTGAACAAAACCTTATCCCCGCGAAAGATGATTCCTTCGTCAAGTTTGGCAACTTTGGTGATATTAAAAAAATTATTGAATCCCGTGTATTTTATCCTACGTTTATCACGGGTCTCTCTGGAAATGGTAAAACCTTTTCTGTTGAGCAAGCGTGCTCCCAACTTGGGAGAGAATTGATCCGTGTAAACATTACAATCGAAACTGATGAAGATGATCTTATTGGCGGTTTCCGCCTTGTTAATGGTGCAACCGTCTGGCACAATGGCCCAGTCATTGAAGCACTCCAGCGAGGAGCTGTCTTGCTCCTTGACGAGATCGACCTTGCCTCTAATAAAATTCTCTGTCTCCAGTCTATCCTTGAAGGAAATGGAGTCTTTCTCAAGAAAATTGGACAGTTTGTTCGCCCCAGTGCAGGTTTCAACGTCATCGCAACCGCAAACACTAAAGGTAAAGGTTCAGACGATGGACGATTCATTGGAACTAACGTG
>PCAW01000011.1:0-11704 GCA_002730775.1 Methanobacteriota archaeon
GATATTGGCAGCTTCTACGTCTGCAAGTGCTGTCCGAGGCATGTCGTTCAATATCCTCTTCCTCGACGAATTTGCATTCGTCCCAAACCATGTTGCAGACTCGTTCTTTGCATCTGTTTATCCTACTATTACTTCTGGTAAAAACACCAAAGTAATTATAGTATCAACGCCACATGGTATGAATCATTTCTACCGAATGTGGCATGATGCAGAGAAAGGTAAGAATGAATATATCCCAACAGATGTTCACTGGTCAGAAGTTCCTGGAAGAGACTCTAAATGGAAAGAGACCACTATTGCGAACACTTCTGAAGCACAGTTTAAAGTTGAGTTTGAATGTGAATTTTTAGGATCAGTCAATACTCTGATTACTCCAAGTAAATTAAGAACTTTTGTTTATGATAATCCAATGCAAAAAAGTGCTGGATTGGATGTATATCAACCACCCATAGAAAATCATGACTATGTTTGCACTGTTGATGTGGCAAGAGGAGTTGGTGAGGACTATTCGGCATTTATTATTGTTGACATATCAGAATTTCCACATAAGGTTGTCGCAAAATATAGAAACAATGATATTAAACCAATGTTGTTTCCAAATATCATATATGAGGTAGCAAAAAAATATAATAGTGCATTTATACTCTGTGAGGTCAATGACATTGGAGACCAGGTAGCGTCTATCTTACAATATGATCTTGAGTATCAAAACCTACTTATGTGCTCTATGAGGGGCAGAGCAGGGCAAGTTGTAGGGCAAGGATTTTCAGGCAAAAAAACCCAGCTGGGTGTGAAGATGTCCAAGACTGTGAAGAAAGTTGGGTCATTAAATCTTAAGACAATGATTGAAGAGGATAAATTGNTCTTCAATGACTATGAGATTATTTCAGAACTGACAACCTTCATTTCAAAACACAATTCATTTGAAGCAGAAGAAGGTTGCAATGATGACCTTGCAATGTGTCTGGTTATCTATGCTTGGTTGGTAGCACANGATTACTTTAAAGAACTGACTGANCAAGATGTTCGTAAGAGATTATATGAAGAACAAAAGAATCAGATTGAACAAGATATGTCTCCATTTGGTTTTATGAATGATGGATTAGATGATACAAGTTTTGTCGATTCTGACGGTGATAGATGGTTCACTGATGAATACGGCGACAAGGGTGGTGGTATGAATTATATGTGGGATTACTTGTGATGGATTTAGATGGACAAATTAAATTGGGTCATCTATTACTTCAGGATAGAAAATGTAGATCTTGTGAAAAAATTAAAAATTTAGTAGAAAGTTTTTATAGAACAAGAAANGATAGAGGTGCCGTAGCATCATCATATTCTTATGAGTGTAAAGAATGTACTATAAGAAGAATAATAGATCATAGAAAACCAAAATTTAAAGATTGGGAATATCCAGACTGGTAGTTCGCGTCTCGTTTCCCCTCTGAAAAGTGATTTTTTAATAAATATTTTCAGATAAACTGAGATCACGGAGAATCAAAACATGGCGACTCCTCAATTATCTCCCGGTGTATTGGTTAGGGAGGTTGACCTAACAGTAGGGAGAGCTGAGAATGTAAGCGACAACATTGGTGCGATTGGTGGACCCTTTCCACTTGGACCTGTTGACGACCCCATTGACGTAACTACTGAAAAAGACCTAATCGGAGTATTTGGCAAACCACTTTCTACTGATTCCCAGTATGAGTATTGGATGAGTGCATCATCCTACCTCACATATGGTGGAATTTTAAAAGTTGCTAGAACAGACGGAGCTAATCTTACTAACGCAAATGCTGGTGTTGGTATTGGAAGCACTACGACTCTTAAAATTAAGAACTACGACGATTATATTAACAATTATTCAGAAGCAACTAATTACAACTTTGCTGCAAAGAATCCAGGTTCTTGGGGTAATGGTTTAAANGTTTGTTTGATTGATGATATTGCAGATCAAACNGTTGGTATTGCAACAACAAGTGCTGGTAATGCAGGTGCTACGATTGGATTTGGTGTTACTGCATCACTTACAAATCAAGTAATTGCTGGATCTGGAAGCACTTCTTCTTTCACTGGATATTTAAAAGGTATCATNACTGGCATCACTACAGATGTTACTGGTGGAACATCAAAGATTGATATTAAAGTTGTTTCCCGTGTAGAGACAGTTGGTTCTGGTGCAACAGAAACCAAAATTAACTACACAGAAGCAAATACTGCAGCATCATTTGCTGTAGCACAAAATCTTCACTTTGTTGCAGCAACAGGTGTTAACTCTACTGGAACTTATGGTGCTGGTGCAGGGCAAACAATTACTTCATCAGTTGATTGGTATGATCAACAAACTTTAGGTCTTACCAATGGTACAATTTTCTGGAAGTCTATTGCACCAAGACCAGTTTCTAATGTTTATACAACAAATAGAAATGGTGAAGGTGATGGTGTCCATATTGTAGTTGTTGATGATACAGGATCAATTACTGGTATTCAAGGAAACCTGATTGAGAAGCATTTGGGTCTTTCTAAAGCAAAAGATTCTGTTTCGAATGTCAACTCACCAATTAAAAATTGGTATCAAGATTACCTGGCAGACTATTCAGACAATCTGTTTGCTGCAGGAAATCCATCCAGTGCTGCTGATGCTTTCCACGGAACATCACCAAGAGCAACTGGATTTACAGCAACTTCTGGAACAAAATCTGCTTCCTTCACACAAATCCCAACTGGTGATGGACTCTGGGGATTGAATGCACAAGATACTACTTTCGCTGCTATTGGTAATGTAACTTATACCTTTGGTGGTGGTAAGGATTATTCTGGCGGAATTCCTGCTCTAGGAAACAATGGTGGAATGTCTACATCATTGGCAAATCTTCAAAACTCATATCAACTCTTTGAAAACAAAGATGAAATTAAAGTTGATTATCTGATCATGGGTCCTGGTTTAACAGGAGAAGATGAGAGTCAGGCAAAAGCAAACTATCTAATCTCACTTGCAGAAGGAAGAAAGGATTGTATTGCTGTTGTTGGACCACACAGAGCAAACGTTGTAAATGTAACAAATACAACGACTCAAACGAATAACTTAATCAAGTATTTTGCACCATTAAGTTCTTCTTCATATGCAGTATTTGATACTGGATATAAATTTACCTTTGACAGATTCAATAACAAGTTCCGTTACATTCCAACGAATGCGGATATTGCTGGATTGATGACAAGAACCTCAACAGAGGCATATCCATGGTTCTCACCTGCTGGTCAGCAAAGAGGAATCATTAACAATGCAATTAAACTTGCATACAACCCAACTAAAGCACAAAGAGATAAGCTTTACCCAGCAAGAGTTAACTCAGTTGTTACTCAACCTGGAGTAGGAACACTTCTCTTTGGTGATAAGACTGCACTTGGTTATTCGTCCGCGTTTGATAGAATTAACGTTCGTCGTTTATTCCTTACAATCGAACAAGCACTTGAGAGAGCAGCACAAGCACAACTCTTTGAACTCAATGATGAGTTGACAAGAGCGAACTTTAGAAATATTGTTGAACCATATCTTCGCGATGTTCAAGCAAAGAGAGGCATCTATGGATTCCTTGTTGTTTGTGACACCACGAATAATACTCCTGATGTTATTGATAATAATGAATTCAGGGCAGACATCTTCCTGAAACCAGCGAAATCAATTAATTATGTCACGCTTACCTTCGTTGCTACACGCACAGGCGTTAGTTTTGAAGAAGTAGCAGGCAGAGTTTAATAACATTATCTAAATAAAAAAAGGAGGATTTAAACAATGGCAACTTCAAGAGAGAACAAAACAATCTCTAACTTTAAATCAGCAATGATTGGGGGTGGCGCACGCCCCAATCTGTTTGAGGTAGAACTTACAACATTACCTGGTGGTATTGCTTGGGATGCTGACAATTTCAGATTTATGTGTAAATCTGCAAATCTACCCGCACAAAATATTGCGTCAATTGATGTTCCTTTCAGAGGAAGAACATTCAAAGTTGCTGGAGACAGAACTATTGATGTATGGTCAATCACTATTATTAATGATGAAGACTTTGCACTCAGAAAATCATTTGAGGCTTGGTCAGAACTGATTGCTAAATTAGATAACAACCTTGGTGCTACTGATCCCAGTGCATACATGGTAAATGCTAAGGTATTCCAACTTGGCAGAGGATCTGTTCCTAGCAGTCAAAGTAATAGTGGGGACAGCAATGCTGTTCTTGCCGAATATGAATTTGTAGACATTTTCCCAACAAGTGTTTCACAAATTGATCTTTCCTATGATTCTTCAGATACAATTGAAGAATTTACTGTTGAGTTCCAAGTTCAATCATTTAATGTGATCGGATCCGGCACTCCTAACGGCTGATAAATAGTCGTAGGAAAACTAATAAAATAAATTATGGCGTCCAAGTTATTTGGGTTCTCTATTGAGGACACAGAATCACTATCACCAAATGCAGTCTCCCCCGTTCCTCCCAATAATGAGGACGGGGTTGACCATTATGCTGGTAGTGGTTTTTTTGGTTCTTACGTTGACTTAGAAGGTGTTTATAGAACAGAGTTTGAATTAATTAAAAGATATCGTGAAATGTCACTTCATCCAGAAGTTGATAGTGCGGTAGAAGATATTGTAAATGAAGCTATCGTATCAGATACAAACGATAGTCCTGTTGAAATTGAACTATCAAATCTAAATGCCAGTGATGGTATTAAGAATACAATTCGTAAAGAGTTTAAACATATTTTAGATCTTTTGGATTTTGATAAAAAATCACACGAGATTTATAGGAATTGGTATATTGACGGACGTATTTACTATCATAAAATTATCGATTTAAAAAATCCCCAAGAAGGGATTCAAGAGTTGCGTTATATTGACGCAATGAAAATGCGTTATATTAGGCAGCAAAAGAAAAAACCTAATGAAGGCAATCAAAATATATATCAAAGTTTAAGAAGTGATAATCCTATGGATTATGATTTCCCAGAGATTGAAGAATACTTCATTTATAATCCAAAGGCTACATATCCTACTGGTAACCCTATGCAACAGGGTGCAAATCAAGGAATTAAAATTGCAAGAGATGCAGTTTCATATTGCACATCAGGTCTTGTAGATAGAAATAAAGGNAATACACTTTCATATCTTCATAAAGCAATTAAGTCACTCAATCAATTAAGAATGATTGAGGACTCTCTTGTCATCTATCGTTTGTCAAGAGCACCAGAGCGTAGAATTTTCTACATTGATGTTGGCAATCTNCCTAAGCAAAAAGCAGAACAATATCTGCGTGATGTTATGATGAGATATCGTAACAAATTAGTATATAATGCAGACACAGGAGAGATTCGTGATGACAAGAAATATATGGCTATGCTTGAGGACTTTTGGTTACCTAGACGAGAGGGAGGACGTGGTACTGAAATTACTACTCTTCCAGGAGGACAAAACCTCGGAGAAATTACCGACATTGAGTACTTTAAGAAAAAGTTATACAGATCACTCAATGTGCCGCCGTCTAGAATGGATGGTGAAGGTGGATTTAATCTCGGACGATCTTCAGAAATACTTAGGGACGAATTGAAGTTTACTAAATTTGTTGGTCGCTTGAGAAAGAGATTCTCCAACATGTTTAATGACATGCTTAAGACTCAGTTAATTCTAAAGAATGTAATTACTCCCGAAGATTGGGAAAGAATGAGTGAGCATATTCAGTATGATTTCCTTTATGATAATCATTTCTCAGAACTAAAAGATACTGAGTTGATGAACGAAAGACTTACAATGGTTCAAGCAGCAGAACCTTATATTGGTAAGTATTATTCCCAAGATTATTTAAGACGCAAGATTCTTCGTCAAACTGATATAGAAATTATCGAACAGGATAAATTGATTAAGAAAGAAATTGCAGCAGGAATTATTCCAGATCCTGCAACTATTGATCCTGCAACTGGATTACCTTTTGAAACTGGAGCAAGTACAGATTTAGGAAAACCTCAGATGGAACCTGAAGTTGATGGGTCTGCAACAGAGGCACCAGAATTACCCAAAGGTGGTGAGATATAAATAACCTATAGTCAATTATGAATTTAATAAAATGGATGAACTTTTAGATACTGTGATGGATGATGGATCACCTTCACAAATCAGTGATAAAATTAAAGATCTTTTATTTGCAAAATCGGCAGAAAAAATTGATGCCTTTCGTCCCTATGTTGCCAATACTACATTTGGTGAGGATGAAGTAGAGACTGAGCAAGAAGAAGAATAAAAAATTTAATAAATAACTTATAAATGAACTACTTTAAGGATAATGGCACATAAACCAGTAGGAATAAGCTCTGCATTAGCAATTGCCAGTGGGTCATCTGCAAGAGGTTTAAATATTACTGCTCATCAATCCGACTGCTTGAGAGTTGTATCAAAAGGTGCAGGAGCTCACATTGCAATAGGAACTTTACCAACAGCAGCTGTAACCAATTATTATGTTCCTGCTGGAGAAGCAGAAGTTATTTCTATTGGAAAACCACAATCCAATAGAGTTACTGGTATTACTACAGGAGCAACAACAACTATTGATTTTGCTGAAGGAACCGGTTCACCATTTGGTGTAGGAGATGCAGTTTCTCTTACAGTAACTGGTCAAACAGCATACAATTTTACTCATAAAATTGTTGCTTCAGTCAACACAACTGCGGGTAGAGATGGTTATCACGGAACAAGAATTGTAGTAAATCATAATTCATCTTCCTCTAATCCTGCTGCACTTACTGATACATCATATGCAGAACTGAGAGGTTCATTCATGGTTGCTGCTATGGGTGATGGATCTGGAACAATTCATTATCAACAAGTACAATCAACAGGGGGTGCATCCTAATGAAACTAATCAGAGAAGAATTAGAATCTGTAGAATTTATCGTTGAGTCTAAAAACGGTAAAAAGTCAATGTATATTGAAGGTGTTTTCCTTCAGGGTAATATTAAAAACCGTAATGGTCGTATGTATCCCATGGAAACTCTCCGTAAGGAAGTTGGTAGATATAATGAGAACCATGTTCAGTCGGGTAGAGCACTTGGTGAACTTGGACATCCTGATGGCCCAACAGTTAACTTAGACAGAGTTTCTCATAAAATTGTTTCTCTAAAAGAGAGTGGTTCAAACTTTGTTGGTAAAGCAAAAATTTTAAATACTCCTATGGGTAAGATTGCATCTTCACTTATTGAAGAAGGTGTAAAACTTGGTGTTTCTTCTCGTGGTATCGGATCATTAAAGCAGACCCGTGAGGGTGTTAACATTGTCGGTGACGATTTTATGTTAGCAACTGCTGCTGATATTGTTGCTGATCCTTCTGCTCCCGATGCATTTGTTGAGGGAATTATGGAAGGTAAAGAGTGGGTTTGGGATGGTGGTATTCTTCGTGAGAAGTTTGCACAGAAAACATATGCACAAATTAATACTCTTGTCACCCAAAAACAATTGGATGAAAAGAAGTTAGATTTGTTTAATGATTTTTTGAATAATATATAAAATATTATAATTTATAAATAAATATAGATTTACAAAGGTCAATCGGAGAGTCAAAATGTCTCGTGGTAAGAATTTACAAGAAATGGAAGTAGGCACGGCGCAATCCAAAACTGCTGTCAATGCCGGTGCGAAACCTGCTGAAGCTATGGATACTTCTATCGCTGGTTCATACGAGGACCTCGGAGGTCCTACTCCAGAAAACTACAAAACCGATGATGATTCAGCAAAGCTGAAGACTCCCGGTGCAACCCTTAAGCAAGTTAAGGATGTAGTAACAAAAGGTGCTAAAGCAGCAGAACCCATGAAAGGTATGAAAGAAGAAGAGGAATCAACTGAAGAGACTATTGAGGAAACTCAAGAAGTCACTGACGAAGTTGTGGAAGAAGCAGTAGAAGAAATTGACATCGAAGAAGATGTTAATGCACTTCTTGGCGGTGAAGAACTTTCTGAAGAATTCAGAGAGAAGGCTAAAATGATTTTTGAGGCCGCACTTAAGTCCAAAGTTGCTCAAGTAACTGCAACCATCGAAGAGCAGCACGCTGCTAAACTCGCTGAAGAAGTTGCTGAAGCAAAAGAAGCACTCTCCGAGAGAGTAGATTCATACCTTGAGTATGTTTCTGACGAGTGGTTCCAAGAAAATTCTCTCGTAATTGAGCACGCGCTCAAGGCAGAAATGACCGAATCATTCCTTACCGGACTGAAGGGTCTATTTGAAGAACATTATGTATCAATCCCTGAAGATAAGTACGATGTCCTTGAGAGCATGGTAGAAAAACTTGATGACATGGAGACAAAACTCAACGAGCAAATTGATAAAAATATTTCCCTTAACAAGCGTCTCGCAGAGTCGGTTGCTGATGGTATCTTAGATCAAGTTTCTGAAGGACTTGCAGTCACTCAGAAAGAGAAGCTCGCCTCACTTTCCGAAAGTGTGGAGTTTGAAAGCGAAGAAACATATCGTGAAAAGTTGGAGACACTTAAGGAGTCATATTTCTCCGAAAAAGCAGTTTCTCCAGAATCTAACAAAGAAACCCTTTCTGAGGGTGTAGACAACGCAGCACCTGAGACTTACTCAAACTCGATGTCACGTTACCTGAGAACTTTGGGTTCAACTTTGCAAAGTTGAATTTCAATATAATTCAAACATAAACACTTAAACTAGGAAAAAAAGCAAATGTTCCAATCCGAACAGTTGCAGGAAAAGTGGGCACCTCTCCTCAATTATGAGGGTCTTGAAAAAATTTCAGATCCCCATAAGAGAGCTGTAACCGCAGTACTGCTAGAGAACCAAGAAAAATTCATGACCGAGCAGGTCGCCTTCGAGCAAGGTGGCATGATTGCGGAACAACCTACCAACGCTGTTGGTAATGGTGGATATACATCAGCAGGCGGTCAAACCGTTGCTGGTTTCGACCCCGTCCTGATCTCTTTGATCAGACGCTCAATGCCTAACCTGGTCGCATATGACCTCGCAGGTGTTCAACCAATGTCCGGTCCCACTGGACTCATCTTCGCAATGCGTTCGAAGTACACCTCGCAGGGTGGTACAGAGGCACTGTTCAACGAAGCAGACACCGCATTCGCAGGTCAGAACGAAGGATTCGACCTCACCAACGGCATGACTGATGTCGCTGCTGGTTTAGGTACTACCGCACAGTCCGGTAGCAACCCCGCAGTTCTTAACCCTGTTGGCTCAGCATCCTCTACGGGATATGATGTTGGTCAGGGTATGCGCACTGACGAAGCAGAAGATCTTGGCACCACTGGTGATGCCTTCAACGAGATGGCATTCTCGATCGAGAAAGTCACCGTTACTGCTAAGTCTAGAGCACTGAAAGCAGAGTACTCTTTAGAACTCGCACAAGACCTTAAGGCAATTCATGGTCTGAATGCTGAAGCGGAACTTGCCAACATTCTCTCTTCTGAGATCTTGGCTGAGATTAACCGTGAAGTCATCAGAACCGTCTATAAGGTTGCCGAGCAAGGTGCTGTTTCTAACACCGCTACTGCTGGTATCTTCGACCTGGACATCGACTCCAATGGTCGTTGGTCCGTTGAGAAGTTCAAAGGACTTCTATTCCAAATCGAGAGAGATGCGAACGCAATCGCACAAAGAACTCGTAGAGGAAAGGGCAACATGATTCTGTGTTCTGCAGATGTTGCTTCCGCACTCACCATGGCTGGAGTACTTGATTACACCCCAGCACTTAACGCCAACCTTCAGGTTGACGACACTGGTAACACCTTCGCTGGTGTTCTGCAAGGTAAGTATCGTGTATACATCGATCCTTATTCTGCAAACCTTACCTCTGCAAACGCAGCAGGTGGTAACCAGTACTACGTTGTTGGTTATAAGGGTACTTCCCCTTATGACGCAGGTCTATTCTACTGCCCATACGTTCCTCTTCAGATGGTTCGTGCAGTTGGAGAGAACACCTTCCAACCAAAAATCGGATTCAAGACCCGCTACGGCATGGTCGCGAACCCCTTTGCAGAAGGAACCACTGTCGGCGCAGGTCGCCTCAGAGTCAACAGCAACCGCTACTATCGTCGTGTTGCAGTCAAGAACCTCATGTGATCGAGGTTGTTGTGGGGCAGGATGTCCCACATGTCCTTTCAGGCCTCCCATTCGGGGGGTCTTTTTTTATGCGAATAAATAGTTAGAAAAATTATTATGGGATATTACCTTCAAAAACCTGCTTCACATAATCCAGATATTACAATGTTTTATGGTGGAACTGGTGAAACTGAAATACAATTAATTTGGACCAATATTTTTGAAGATAAATTAATTTATGAATCTAAAGAAGAAGCAGAAAAAATTTTAAATAAAAAATCTTGGGAAAATGTCACTATTGTATCTGATTAATAATGCCTAAAAGAAAACCACCAGCAGAGAGACCAGGAACTCCTATTAGTAATAGAAATTTTCTTTCACCAACAGGATTTAAATTTTCATTGAAGAGAAGTCCTGGTGTTGCTTTTTTCTGCAATCAAGCAAACATCCCATCTATTGATCTTGGAATTGCAATCCAACCAACTTATTTTAAAGATATTGATATTCCTGGAGATAAAGTAAGTTTTGGAGATTTAACTCTCAGATTTTTAGTTGATGAAGATCTGGTAAATTATATGGAAATTCAAAATTGGATTCGTGGTTTAGGATTTCCAGAATCTATGCAAGAATTTAATGATTTGGAGAATGAAGCAGTACTGCCAGGAAACTATGGCAAATCAGGAGATAATATTTACTCTGATGGAACTTTGCAAATTTTAAGTAGTAACTTAGTTCCAAAATTTAATGTATCTTTTAAAGACTTATTTCCATATTCATTATCAACAATTACTTTTGATGCCACTGATACTGATGTAGATTACTTTACAGCAGACGTGAGTTTCAAGTATACTATATACAACTTGACTGACTTGAATAACAATGCTTTATGACCTTGACAAAATTCAAGAAATGTGGGAAAAGGATTCTAAATTAGATAGTGATAACTTGCACGAAGAGTCTTTAAAAATTCCCTCACTTCATGCAAAATATTTTGAAATGTATAATACAATTTTCCTAATGAGAAGAAAGTCTGAACAACAAAGAAAAAATATTAGACATGAAAGGTACGAATACTTTAGTGGCAAAGCAGATCCAGATGTATATGTTGAATCACCTTTCCCTAAAAAAATTAGAGATAAGGAAACCATGCAAAAATACCTTGATGCAGATGAGAAGCTATCAGGAGTTTCATTAAAAATAGATTATTATGAAACAATGTTAGTTTATATTGAAAGTATATTGAAACAAATTAATAATAGAACATATCAAATTAAAAATGCTATTGAGTTTATGAGATTCAACGCAGGACTTGGATAATGAACGAAGAGTTCGAACCAAGTCAAGAATTTGATTACACAGTCAATTTGACCATAGAGGATATTCACCTCTTACATCACTGTGTTTTGAAAAGAATTGAAAATTGGGAAGGTTCTCCTGCCAGACATCCAATGGAACAAGAACATCTTTGGTACTTAAGAGATTCTTTGTATGGAATGATATTAGAATATAAGTTTGAGAATATGTAATAAATATTATTAGATGAATGGATCTTTGTCATTGATACTTCAGCAAATCTTGTTATATCTAAGTCC
>PCAW01000012.1:0-11528 GCA_002730775.1 Methanobacteriota archaeon
TGACCGGGAATTGAACCCGGGCCGGCGGGACCACAACCCACCGTGCTAACCTCTACACCATCACAGCCGTCTTGCTAATCACTCGAGAGAAGGACCGTATTTCAAGCGTTCCAATGAGCCACGATGATAATCATATCACCAACGCATTCAAGCAGTAGTTAAGTTCGCAGACAAATGATGGTGAAGTCGGGTAACATAACCATTTTATTTTTGACGATGTTTCTAATGGCTCCTATGACTCCAATAATTCAAGCTGATACTGTGATTTCATCTGAATCTATTGATTTGACTTCGGTTGGAAATTTTGACGAACCTACCCAATGGGATATTACAAGTACATCTGGATTTAGTAACGACCCTGCCGACTATACAATAGGTATGGTGGCGGACAAAGAACTTTCATTCACCCATGAAAGACCTGATAACTTCATGACACAGACCTCTTGGGCAAGTAGTAGTGCAACTGGATCAAATTACAGCCTTGGAACTCCAGATACTTATTATAGCTGGTCTAGAGGACCAGAGATATCAGTAGGGGGATTTAGCTATCCAGGATTATATGATAAAGAAATTGAAAATGTTTCATTAGTTTTACACTTCGAAATACCGGATATTTTGTATCAAGATACTGTTAGAATAATCTTAGAGGGTACTGGCTCAGATAAGTTAGTTCGAGAATTTGCCCGTACCACTTCTGGAGTTTTTAGAATGAACAATCCAATGATAATTGAATTAGATCACTTACATGACTGGAGTTGGAATGAGATTGTAAACTCTAATATTACTATTGATTATGTATCAATAGGAACAAATGATGATTCTGAAGTTAGAGTTGACTCTGTAGGAGTTCGTGTTAAATATCATATGCCATGGTATTCATTTGAGAACATTAAAGCAAATCATCAAAGTAATATTGGGAATCTACCGGTGATTGATTTTTCTCCTTATGATGGAGAAATTGAGGGATTGAACATTGAATCCTGCGGGCTTACACCTGACGGAACTAATGAATCTTATTGGGATCTAGAGGTTGAAGCACCATATGGTCAAGAACTAGGTAGAATACACGTTTATGGGTCTGGAAACCACAGCATAGGAGTTATTCCTGCAGGAGTTGAAGGAGATTTTTCTCCTAAACAATCGGGAGATTTGATAGATAACCCTACTGAGAAACAGTTTGTAAGAATACAGATTATTGATGGATGCGTTGAAGGATTAAGGGTTGATGTTAATGACCCTAAACTAATTGTTAATGGGAAAATTACGGGTTCTGCAAGCGACCTTTCAAGTTCGAGCAATATTAGATTTGCAATTGGGGAATATCTGGTAGAAACCATTCCAATGAATATAGGAGAATTTTCATTCAGTGTACCAATAGGACATGCTTTTCCATTAGACAATAGCGATACGAGTATAGGAATCGCTTCAAGGTTCCAGTGGTCATCTGATGGTAATGCAGAAACAACAGTAGTTCATATTGAGGAGCTTTCAATTACGGGTGGATTCGAATTGGAATATGATTATTCTCCAGTATGTCAAAATATTGCAAATCTAGATATGGTTGAAGACGAGGGAGGATTTCTAATATCTTTACCTTGTCAAGACGATATTACTTCGAGATCAAATCTAGTAATACAGACATCAAGTTCCAACAATGAGATCATTAAAGTCGACTCACTATATAGTGCTGAACAAGACCTTAATTTCATAGAACTACAAACCGTTAGTGATTCTTCAGGAGAAGTGAAAATTACCGTTGAAGTTTTCGATAGTGCATTAAGTCAAGAAAACAAATGGATTGGAGTTTTTACAGTAAATGTGGCCCCAGTTTCTGATATGCCTGTTATTGAGAATATTCCTTCTCTATCTTATATGAATTTAGGGGATACTTTAGTTATTCCAATGATTATTTATGATGTTGATTCTGAGGATATTGAAATTACAACTACTAAGTCTTGGGCAACAATCGACGGAAACAATCATCTGATCTTAACTCCAATTGATTCTGGAATTCACACAGTTAATATCATAGCTAGTGATGGAGAAAACCAAGTCTCAGAGAATATTACTATCGATGTTTCAGCTAAGTCTGATTTGTTAGTTGAATCAATAACTGTTAGGAAAAATGGCGCAGATATCTCAAATGGAAAACATGGAGATGTTGTAGAAATTATTGCCTATATCCGAAATGAAGGCAGAGGTACTGCTAACGGAATTGATGTTAGGTGTTACGTTAATGATATACTGATTGATACGAAAAGCATTGATACATTGCAACCAGGTTCGCTTGTTAATACAATATGCGATACCGCTCTTTCAGGTAATGACCAAGATAACACAATTAGAATTTTTGTAGATAGCACATTTTCAATTGAAGAATCTAATGAAGAGAATAACGAGAATCAAATTTCATTATTTATCAGTTCACCAGATAGTACCAATAATGAAAAATCAAAATTATTCATTAGTGAAACACTAATCATAGTTTCATCAATAGTTATTGTATTAATTGGTTTAGTCTTGTTACAATTAGCGCCAGGGAAGATAAAGAAACCTTATGATAAAAGAAAGTAATATTGTAAAAAGTACTCCTTTGGCTGATAATGTTACCAATTCGGGCAATAGTTATATCAAGTTCTACTCCGAATATGGAATACTGCACTGTCCTTGGGCAGTCCGGTGGTGTGTGTAATTATGATGAAACTTAAAGTTCGTTTGGAAACTGATGAATGGATTTACGAAGAACATGAAATGATATAATCATTCAATTCTGTTTAGACCAGTTCTGCGGGTAGATACCTGTGGGCATTAGTACGCTTTTCGCTATAGCAACATGTCCATTTTTCATTGACAAAAACTTATCAAAATTTACTAAGGTTTCAGCTATAGCCACCGCTTCGCCTTTCAAACTTTTAATTACAACAATAGAACCTGATTCAAACTCTGTGGAAGAGGATACAAGACCGGGTTTAGCTAATGGTGCGCCATGAGTCATGGCAGCGACTGCACCATCTTTTACAGTAATACTTGGTAATTTCCCTAAAATAGATTCAACCGGAGTTAGAAGTTTAATCAAGCCTCTCTCGTCGTTATGTTCTTTCCACAAAAATACTGCATCTTTTAATTGGTGCATATCACATGCCATTGTTTCGTCGAAAAGACTGGTTTTATCTCGATGAAGTTCCAACATTTCNCAAGANGTATCTAGAAGTAAACCCATATCTCTTGTTAATGTCCGNATGTANGTTCCAGCAACACAAAATATTTCTANAGCAGCAATTCTAGTAGANTGATCATANTCNATTAAATTAAGTGATTTTATTATCCTTGTTCGAACCTGAACTTTGACAGCAGATTCTTTNGGAGGTACATTATANATCTCGCCACTAAGANTAGTGAGAATTTCTTCTAATTCNTNTGATTGGACATCNCTACCAAANCGAATAACAGAAATATANCTTTTATCNCCCTTTAGNATAATATCNGTTAGGCGTGTCGCTCTACCACACAAGATTGTCAATAAACCGGTAGCCATNGGNTCCAAAGTCCCNCCATGNCCGATTTTCTTAATACCTAAAATATTACGAACCCATGCNGTCAACTGNTGACTAGTTGGGCCTCGAGGTTTCCTTACTAGTAAAATNCCAGAATTTAANAATTCATCAAGCGATCTATCTANAGGTAAACTACCAAACTTATTATTGGTAGNAGATTTTTCATCAAAAATAATTTCACTCAAAACTTTCACTTCCTGATTTTTGATNGGACAATTGATAATACTTCNTCNGCACCTATGNTATCAGCATCAATAATAAGGCTATAAGGNCTCATGTCATCTAAATCNATATCATAAAGAATTTGNTACCTTTTTTTATCNTCAATTTGTCTNTNTTGAGATAATATCAACTTNTCTTCATATANACCACCTTCNCGATTTTGTATTCTACGTGCACATTCTTCGGGACTNACATTTACCCAAACTCTAAGGCAATCTACCNCCATTAGATATGCCCACCAACCAGAAAGTCTACTTTCGATAATCTCNGCTCCATGAGGATTACCAATCTCATTTTTCAACATATTATCAAGAGATTTATCGACCTCTAGATCATTTTTACAAAGATCACTAAATTGACCTACTGTCAAACCTCTATTGTTTGCTTCATCACGAAAAATATCCCCGCCATTTATAGATAACCAAGAGTATTCATGTGCTAATCTCTCAACTAATGTAGAAGTCCCACTTCCTGGAGGACCACTGACTGTGATTTTAACCAAAATCTCACCGCCATTCAATTCGACAAACATTACAACGTAATTTTCCTCTAATGGTTCTTACAATATTATCTGATTCACAAGATGGACATAGGGTTCCTTTCTGAGGTGGTGCCACTTGTAGATTGCCACCACTACGCCTCTGAGACTCAGATAATTGATTACCAGTTTTTCTTGGGCCTGCTCTCTTCCTCTGAGATCTACGTGTCCTAGAGTCAGAACTTGATTTTGCTTTGTCATCTTCAAGTAGATGTAGTAAAGGCTCTGGAATCATATCACCAGCAAGTACCACTGGGTGAGTCCTGTAACGTAATAATTTCAAATGTCTATCCACTANCCTTCCTAAGGGGGCACTCATTGTGATATAAGTGGCAATCCATGCAGGAAAAATCCACATTATTCTATTTTCAAAACCCCACATAGGTTGCCAAGGTAAACTAACATAATCAACTCTAAAATCAATTACTGTATCAGCCATCCAACTAAAAATACCAATTATGAATATCATTGTGAACATCATAGGTTTCATCATAGCACCTTGCATAGCCATCTGTTCAGGCATCATTTCCATTTGCAATTTCTGCATCTTATCGATTTTGGCAGTATCTCGAGACATTCTTGCTTCGCGCATTTGCTGACTGATTTGCTTACTACGATGGCTGTGATGAGCTTGTTTCAAAGGATCCATGAAAAATGAACGTATTACTGTATTTACAATCATTATACTAGACCCAAGGATAAATACTGTTGGTACGAAAAATTGTTCTAATCCTAAAGTTCCGAAAAGGAATGGTTCAATCACAGTACCTGCACCATCTGAGAGAGAGTTTCTCATTCCTGGAAAAAACATTAATGCCATCATCATTAAGAGAAGGAAAAGCATAGGTAACATTGCTGAACCCATGCCAGCAGATTGGGCGTCACCATTGGGGCCAGCATCCACCATGACTCCTTGGCTTCATACACATTGAATGAATACTTCGGTTAGGTTACTTCTATTTTCAACATTGATTACTTGAAAGAATATCCACAAACTAGGCAGGTTGATGCTCCTTTCTCGGATTCAGACATACAGATAGGGCAAAGATTTTGATTTTCTGAAATCTCTCCAATATTATTCTCAGATGAAGAATCATTAGAATTAATTACTGATTCATCTTTAACTGATTTTTCAGAGNGATTATTATCTAAATCAACCACTTCTTTTACTGGTTTCGATATTGGAANTGAAATTAAATTTGGCTGTGATACTTTATCTGCCCATTCTGGGACATTAGGCTCATCATCTACCTCCTTTCCAAATGTTGCACCATGAAANTCTTGGGCATCAGATACCTTGTNCTCAGATTCAGTATCTCCCTGAATTTCATATAATACTTCTATACGCTCATTAATCTCAATTCTACCAACCGCCCATGTGACTTTGTTCCCATCTCTTGATGATTCTTTGGTAAATGATGAGTCTTTTTCACCACTAACTGAAGATTTAACGGATGAATTTTCTATGGAAAAAGTCCCTGGAACTATGTCATGCAAAGCTAAGTCATCAAGGGCCGAATCAGAGGTATTATGGAACATAAGTAAAATTTCATAACGCCCCGCACCGCCACCAGGAAATACCTCTTTACCTGTACTAATCTTCCTTCTGCGGTGGACTACTCTGACCACAGGAGGTCTCTCGACTGTTCTAGTTGCAACCGGGCCAAATCGCTCCATACTGAAATCAGACCTTATAGGGGCAGCTAACAATTCATTTTTGGGAGATGGGTCGGGTGCGTGAAGAGGATACCTTATGATCAAAGTTTTCCCGGGCTTAAGACCTAATCTTGAAGATGTTCCTACTGTAATCCTCAAAGCATGCCCAGGATTATCAGGAGAGATAAGTTTCTCTTCAATTTGATTGCCATTAATCACCTCTATACGATATTGCTCATCACTCAAATCTAAACCTTCAATTTCTATATGTACCTTCTCAAGAGAGGGGGGCACGAATATACCCGGTATATCATCTATAATTCTCATTACATTAATTGTTGCTGAGCCAGTATTTTCTATCGTAATCGTTGCTTCTAAATCTGATGAAACATATGACTTAATTCTTGAGATATCAAATCTCTTTAAAATTTGTGCATCTAGAATGGATAAATTTTGTTCAGATATCTTTATTGAACCGGATGATTGGACTGATACTCGTGGTAAAATAGAGTACCTAACTTCTTGCGTGAAACTTGGTTGGTCATCTGATTCCACTCTCTTTTCCATAGACTCCCAACTCCCCTCAGGTGGGATATCTTGCCTTAAATCTGAAAGATCTAGTATTGGCGAATCACGACCTACTAACCTTACAGAAGCCCCTGAAAGCGAAACTACGAATGAAGATTTATTTTCAAAAACACATTTACAATGCCATACTCCCGGACGATCATCTTCTATCGCATTAACATAAGAAAACTGTCTTCCTGAACTTGAAACATCCTCAAAGCCAATTCTAGAAACTGTTGATTCTGCCTTGTAGGTCACTTCCGAAGAACCCGCAGGAATTTTTTCGACAGAATTAATCAATACATTCGGCAGTATAGATAATTTCCTGTTTTCACCAACTGACATTCGACCAATTTCCCAAATTACCGAATTTTCTTCGATTGAATACTCAGGAGAACTTGGAATTTGAAAATTAGGTGAAAAATTACGTCTTAAGGTTACATCTGTTAATGAAACATTGGAAATATTTTCAAGTTCTATCATAATTAGAACTTCTTGAGGATTATCTGAAAGTACTAATGAAAGACTTGCTTCCTGTTCTCTTTCTGATTCGGTATCAATTATTTCTCTAACATTAATCATCCTAGGGCCATTTGAACTATACGGTATCGTAGTCACTTCTGTAGCTTCTAACTCTCTAACAGTGACTGTTTTACCGCCTAGATCTGTCGAGGCAGTATTGGATAATTCAACCTCAATATCCCATGCTCGATGTTTTTTACTTGGGTTTTTTATTATCAATTCTCCATCAATTGTTTGTTTAAGAGGGCTCCCGTCGGCATTAACTAAAGAGATTTCTTTCTCACTAAGTATTGCATTTAGTTTATCTCCTGGTATAGAATCAACTTCTGTCGAAGGACGTAAATGGTGTTGAGAAACTGAATCAGAATTTTCATCTTCATCACTTGATATTTCGTTGTCATTTGAAAAATTTTCATTTTCTGAAAGGTCAAATACCGCTAACTTATCGGATAATAATTTTTTCTCGGATTCAAGAGTTTTTGTTATAGAATCATTAGAAATAACTTTCGAGGTTTGGATTGTTTCTTGAACATCTAAACCAAGACTAGGTTGTATATCCAAACCGGGAGGAAGAGGAGGAGGCTGTATATCCAAACCAGGAGGAAGAGGAGGAGGCTGTATATCCAAACCAGGAGGAAGAGGAGGAGGCTGTATATCCAAACCAGGAGGAGGTTGTATATCCAAACCAGGAGGAAGAGGAGGTAGTATATCTAAACCAGGAGGAGAAAATTCAGAAACCTCTGAAAGAATATTATCTATTGATTTTTTAATATCTTCAAAAGAATCTTCGGATTCATCAGTACTAATTTTATTTTCAATTAATTCTGGAGGTGGAGTGGGTAAATCAGAGCCTTTTGAAGGAGGGGGAGGAATAGGTAAACCATCAGACATGCCAAATACACCGCGCGAGTTGAACTAAGACGTGGGTTAGATTGGTTTAATCATTCCTTGTCAAAGATATTCAAACATTAACAATACGAATGGTTGAATAATTAATTGTCTCAGGACCCAACATGAGTGCTCAAGACGCGACAGCCCCACCAGTGATCTTTGTCGTCGGTACTGCGGGTGCTGGAAAGAGTTCTTTGGTTACTGCTTTTCAACGCTGGGCAAGATTTCTAGAAGTGGATGCTCTAACTATTAATCTGGANCCAGGGGCAGAGAGAGTACATTATGACCCAGAATTTGATGTGCGAGATTTAATCTCTCTATCAGATGTTATGTCAGAATATGACTTAGGCCCAAACGGTGCACAAATTCTTGCAGCGGATCTTGTGGCAGCTCAGGCAGAAGATGTCTTTGAGGAAATAGAAGGCATCTCAGGAGATATCTTAGTTGTCGATACACCCGGTCAAGTTGAACTCTTTGCATTTAGAGAAGCCTCTAGTCATCTAGTGCAAGTAATAGGGCAAGGAAGAGCTTGTTTGATATTTCTATTCGACCCAATGTTGTCACAAACTCCCAGCGGATTTGTGTCACAAATGTTATTGTCTTCTATAGTACACTTTAGATTAGGTTTACCTACTGCAAATTTCCTGTCAAAGTCCGATTTACTAGAACCTGAAATATTAGAGAAAATTATCGAATGGGGTGAAAATCTAGATGTTTTAGAAGCTGCCCTATACGAAGAATCTGCTGCTCACAGCCTTGATCAAGCACACACCGGGCAAAGAGCAGAATTTGCAATAGGGCAACTAAGAATGATGCAACACGCATCAATTCAACCTGGATTAATACCTTTATCCAGTGAAGAAGAGGAGGGATTAGCAGATGTGCTCACATTTGCACAATCTCTCTTCGGAGGTATGGCAGACTCCAGAGATGGTTTTCAAGGAGATATTGAACATGAACTATGAAAAAAAAGATTTAATGGCTATCGATGATTTTAAGGATGATTTACCAGAAATAATAAATTGGGCAATTAATCTAAAAAATGATGATGAAATGGCTGACGGATTCAAGCCTTTGGAAGGAATGACAATTGGTTCAATATATGAAAAACCATCTACTAGAACAAGAGTTTCATTCGAGGTAGGAGTGAATAAATTAGGAGGCCAGCCTCTAACATTATTATCTAATGACATTCAATTAGGAAAAAGTGAGTCTGTTTCAGACACAGCCGCTGTACTATCCAGATACCTAGACGGTATCACTTACAGATGTTTCAAACATTCTGATGCCCAATTACTAGCAGAAAGTGCATCTGTACCAGTAATTAATGCATTATCTGATATGCACCATCCATGCCAAGCAGCTGCAGACCTAATGGCTATAACAGAAAATAAAAANGATCTAAATGGACATATTTCATGGGTAGGTGACGGGAATAACGTTCTTCATGATTTATTGCTTGCAGGAGTTATTCTAGGTCATGATGTGAAATATGCTACACCCGAAGGAATGGAACCTAATCAAGAAGTGGTTGATAGAGCAGTAGAAATTGGTAACAAAACAGGAGCAAAAGTAGTCTCAACAAATGACCCAATTGAAGCAGTAAGTGATGCAGGAGTTATTTATACAGATATTTTTGTTTCGATGGGTGAAGAGCATTTAGAAAATAAATTTGAAGCGTTCCAAGGGTTCCAAGTAAATGAAGAACTTGTTTCAAATGCAAATGATAATTATTTATTTATGCATTGTTTACCAGCCCATAGAGGTGAAGAAGTAACTGACGGAGTTATTGATTCAAAGAATAGCATTGTTTTCGATCAAGCAGAGAACAGAATGTGGGCTCAGATGTCACTTCTGACATACATGTGTAACCCCATTGCTTGGGAAGCATATAGAGATTTATATTAATGAACTGACTATAAATCCTAAGAGAGTCAATTGTAAAGATTTTTTAATCAATTTCTGTGCATTACGATCTTCAGCATATGCTAACTTTCTCTTNACTAAGAATATAGTCATCAGTCCTGGAATTATCAATAATAGATGACTCGAAGGAAATATTTCTAATGCGAATGGCGCTAATATTGAAACCACTGTTAATAACAATATCATCCATGCTAGAATTCTAGCTTTTTCTACACCTATTCTCATAGCAAGTGTATTTCTACCCTCATCTCCTTCCATATCTTCGATATCCTTTACTATCTCTCTAGCTAAATTACATAAAACTCCAATAAAGAATAATGATAGAACACGAGGCTCAGTAGGCTCAAAAACACCTGCTGCTCCAAATAAAATTACCATCCCTACGGATAAACTAATGGCAAAATTACCAGGTAGACCTCTGTCTTTAAGTTTTAAACTATAATTACTTGAGGATTCATAATTAGTTAGAAGAAAAATAGCAAGTAACCATATCAAGATTGATGGAGCCCAGTTCTCAAAACCATCTTCGATTGACGATGATATATAACCTGCATAAACTAAACAGAATAATGAAAAACACATTAAAATAGCAGTTAGAATTTTAGCATTATTAAGAGAAATATCGCCACTAGGAAGTGGTCGATTGGGTTGATTTAATTTATCAATCTCAACATCTAAGATATCATTTAATGCATTCCAAGAGCACATAAATGCCCAAACAGATAATCCATGTAGAATGGTTATAGATGCTAAATCTCCCCTTGGTATTTGATCTAAGGCTAACAATGAACCAAAAATTACGCCTATGAGGCCAGTTAAAGAATTACCAAATCGGAATAATGTAAACCATGAACCAACACTAGACCGCACACTCATGATGATTTTACCAAGTCATCTAACTTGAGTTCTTCCCCGTTACGAGCTCATACAGTCACGATTTGAGCGCTTAGTGACCATATGCAGACCGTATATGTACTGCCTCTAAATTGCCCTCGAACATGACCTATTTTCTCAAATCTATTATCTTTAGCCAATATATTGCCTACCTGATTCATAGTAGCTCCCCACTTAAAACGACTATTCAAATGATCAAATATTTCAACCGTGTTAGCGGAGTTATTTTCATTAAGATATGTTTCGACTTCATTCCTTAAACGACTTGTTTTTGACATTAAGCCACCTCAATTATTTCTAACTTTGATTGGTTGTATCTCGTTATCAATCCGTTCCATCCAGTGGTACTAACTTCAATATTCTTTGATTTTATTGATATTGGCATCCATGAATCAGATGAAATATTTCCATCAAAATTGACTATTGTCTCATTGACAGGTTTTTTATCACCAGCGTCAGTCTTATTTAGACTAGAAAAAGTCACTATTTTACATGGCTCTGGTTTTTTCCTATAAATCACTGATGGTTGTCTATTCATACTCATGCTCATGATTCGTGGTTTGAACTTTAGCATATGAATAAACATTAGAGGGGCCTAACTGAAAGTGAAAGTGAAACTGTTGTATTATACTTCTCAAGCCACTCTTTTCTTAAATGAAAGTAAACTCGAGGACTTACAAGGCTCGTGTAGTGTAGTGGTCCATCATGAAGCCCTCTCGAGGCTTCGACCCGGGTTCAAATCCCGGCACGAGCACCAA
>PCAW01000054.1:0-15003 GCA_002730775.1 Methanobacteriota archaeon
GTTCACCTGTTTTCAAGAGATTGGATACAGGACAGATAACAGTTTGATTCAAATCATGTATTACTGTCGCAGATATGAGAATATGTCAGATACACTACCAGTCCACGTCACAGTAGTAATACCTACAAGAAATGAAGAAGCAGCAATAGTTGATACTATTCGTTCAATACCTAAAGGAAATTGGTGTAAAAAGATTGACTTCTTAATTATAGATGGAAATTCTACCGATAGGACAAGGGAATTAGCAGAAAAAGAGGGCGCGAGTGTCTATTTAGAGCCTCGTAAAGGTTATGGAAGAGCGTATAAAACAGGGTTTTCAATGGCACCTGGAGAAATTATTGTGACAATGGATGCAGATTGTACATATCCCGGAGAAGAAGTTCCTAATCTTGTTAAAAAACTAATTGATGAGGATCTAAAATGGATTACTTGTGATAGATTAAAACGAGCAGAGGAAGGTTCGATGCCGGGACTTCATGGATTTGGAAACTGGGTTTTATCAAAAACTGCTTCAATTCTCTATTGGTACGGCATACATGACTCTCAAAGTGGAATGTGGGTATTTAGGAAATCTATTTTTGAAGATGAAAGAGTGAGACCTAAACATGATGGTATGCCGCTATCTCAAGAATTTAAAATTAGGGCTAGAAGATATCTGGGCAAGAAAGAAACTGCTGAAGTTAGCGTTCCATATCGGCCACGAGTTGGAGAGGCAGAAATTAATACATGGGGAGATGGATTACTAAATCTAAGGTTCTTATTTACTCACAGAATGGGTTTGACTCAACAAAAAACACCTTGGGGTCCTGAATAATTATTCATTAAATTCGTCGTCTAATTCTCTAGAATCGAATGTAGACCAAGATTCTATCATCTCTAAATCTTTAGCTAATTCTTTACGACGTTGAACTGAGTAGAGTATTCCTATAATTACTGAAATAGTTATCAGTACTAATAATAATGGAAGACCTCCTGAAAATAACCATGAAATCAGATTTCTTTCATCATCTGACTCAACAGGTAACAATTCGATTAGGACAGGACTAACAATTTCTCCATCAATAGCCCAGACTTCTACCTTTGCGGTTCCCCCATCATCAATTAGCAGAGCTGTCTCTAAGGTCCAGATATTATCGTCAGCAATTAAATCACCTTCTGTTCCATCGTCTCTTAACTGGAACTCTCTATCGATTACTCCAGCTTTAAATTTACAAAATAACATCTGAGTTGTTCCATCTAGATCTTCCAGTTTAACTGTGACGAAGATAGGATTAACCTCATCAAATACTAATGAGTTAGGCGTAATTATTAATTCGGAAAGAACGGGTGAACTCGCTCCTATGGTCAAATTGATTGATATTGAGTCAGATGCACCTCTAGAGTCAGTAACAATTAGATTAATTCTAACCGGACCAGGCGGGAAATATAGTGATACTTGTTCCTTGTTTCCAATTGATGTACCATCGCCGAGACTCCATTCATACAATATTATATCATTATCATAATCAAAAGAAGGGGAAGCATTGAGAATAATCTCTCTACCAGGAGGAATATATTGACCATCCGAGAAATCTCTAATTCCAGCTACTGGTGATGTTTCAAAAACATTCAGCTCTTGGTAATAAATAGAAGACTTACCTGTTGAATCGGTCAAGACAAACGAAAGAACATGATTCCCTGCAGGTATGTAATCATTGTACCAATAATCATTAGTTTTATTTTCAAGAATTGGTGATTCTATCAAATCTGAGAATATGGAAACAGTAAAATCATCACCATCGGGATCGAAAGAATCACGGAAATCGAATAATACTGGAAGGTTTGAATAAACATCAATACTCTCTTCTGGTGATGTTAAAACAAGCACAGGAGCGGCTTCATCGACTGTTATGGAAGTTGAAAATACAGCATTTCCTCCATCACCGTCATCTATGATTAGTGAAATTTCATGTTCGCCAGCAGGTAGTCTTGCCTCGAATTTCCATTCACTTCCTATCGGTTCTGAAATTAAGTTACTTTGCCATAAAACACTTACTAAATCTTTACTAGATTCAGAAAAATGATTACAAATAATGCCAGTACTATTTTCTAAATCTAAACATGCAATATCCCAATCTCCAGAACCAGATGCATCGAATGGTATCAGAAATCCTGAATCAGTTGAATAACCCTCATTAGGGAAAGAGATTAACGCTACAGGAGGAGAATTTTCAATTACCAGGGTTTTTTCTGATGAGGTCCATCTACCTGCATGATTTGGGATTTCATCACTAGCATACATGGTGATCAAATGAGTCCCTTTCGATAGTGTTCCTGACCATTCTATTGAATTTTCTGGTGTTACTCCTGAATCTATTAAACCATCAATATCACTCCAAAATTCAAATTTTATCTCATCTCCTTCTGGATCAAATGTGTTAGTTCCATCTAAACTAAGAATATCTTGGGATTTTGTACCAGTAGTAATTATCTCAAATGAGGCTATTGGTAATTCATTAAATAATTCTACATTGAATGTCCAAGTAACTGGGGAATTAATACCATCAGTTGCAAAAACTGTCACAGAAAACTGATTTGGCGCAAATGGGAAAGTTTTGTTAATTTGCCCTGGGCAATCTTGGAGGAATGTATCGTTTTGTTCGTAAGAAACTCTTATCCAGCAACTTAACTCATCATTTTCAGGGTCTGAGGTTCCTGTTAAATCAATATTAACAGAAGATGTTTTTCCAAGATAAAGCGTACCCCACGAAGATATGGAAGGCGAGGTATCAACTGTTAGTAAAGGAGGGAGATTTGTGAGCTCAATCTGTCTAGATTCAGTGGAGCAATGACCCTGGTCATCGCATACTTCCAGTGTAATCTGATGTAATCCATCAGAGAGGCAATTGCTGTTCCCCAACCAGAAATTAGCGTAGTGGAGTGAGCCATTACTATTCGCGAAGCAGTTAGGGCCCCAATCTCCTGCAAGAGAACCATCAATACTGCTTGTCCAAGTATAAGTTAGGTCATCATAATCCAAATCCCATGACTCGGTGGCATTGAAAGCAATCTGGCTACCACTTGGATAAACAGATTCATCTTCTGGAGTTGTCCATATAATGAATGGAGGTTGATTAGAAATCTCCAGAATACAGTTCACAACTTTATCAGAATTTAATTCAAATGATTCAGAGTCATTATGAACTAAATCATAATCACACCCTGTATGGACATTATTTACTTCTGACCACCCACTGATTGGAGTCCATCTTTCACCAATAAATGGACCAAGAATATCAATACCCTCATATGGTAATATTTGAAAATACTCAGATTCATAATTGTCGAAAGAAAGATTTACTGAAGAGAATGGAATATGATTAAGATATTGATTTAATACATGAGTCTCTACAAACCACATCTCATCTACAATATTATCGTCAGACTGAAATGATGGGGTATCCATTACTGAAGATGAAATCCACCTCAGATGACTACTAGATTTCATCAAGAAATTTTTTGAGCTTGAGTTAGAGTAAAAAAACGAGTTGGTCATATTTACAAAACTTGCATCAATACTCGGGGAAGAATTACACCGTAAGCCAGTATTATTGATTAATAACTCTGAATGATCTACTAAATCAAGACAAGAGTCTGTGTTTTGAGAATCTATGATGCTATCGTTAAGATAAGATACAAGTGAACCTTCAGCATCCCAGTATAATCCTTTATTATCAACTTGAATTTCTAAATTAGATATCTCAGCGTCGACATCATTNAATTCAATAGCATAACTATCAGGATCAGTTGAATTGGAATAAATCAAAATANCGTTAATAATTATATTACCATTCTGAGATAAACCCGAATTATCTGCACTGAATGCTGGCGAGTTAANCGAATTTATTATTGTTAATGTNTNGAGTTGTAAATCTATNCTATCTTCAACAGTAATNCCATAATTNTCATCAATTGATGTACAAACATAGCAAGATACATTCTTACCTCCACTTACAACNTCNTTAGATTCNTCAAAATAAAACCCAGAGCCAAGATTTGCAGATAGNGAACCNACTCCATTACCAGAAGTCACGATATATTCTAGCTCAACATTGCTAGAATCTCGAANAGANACACCNTGACCTGTATTATTCATACTTTGTATAGNATTAACATCGGGATGAAATTCTCTGAAATCAACACCGCTAGCACCATTTTCAGANNTTTCCCAGTTAGTGCCGCGNACCCCACCTTTCCATAGAAGAATTCCCGGACCAGACGAATTTCTGACNACTAAATTATTCAAAGTTGGAGGNCCGGAAGTNCCCCAATTCGATGACCGCCAAAACAGNCCTGCTCTATCATTAAACGGGACTGANNGGNCATTTTCACCATTACCTAATAATGTCAAATTATTCACTATCATAGATGAGTCAATCATATATGCCCTAAATCCAACTACGGGATTATTTTCAATTAATGCGCCTTCAATTTTTATTCCACTAGTATTCACATCTAGTGCTGCAATACCAAGTCCGGGAGTCTTTGCATCAATGCCTCCAGTACCTCTAATAATTAAATTTGTAAAGACTGCATTCATTGGAAGATTGGAAAATTGACTATGATTATATTGCTCAACCATGACTCCTCGATATTGACTATCTTCAACAATAACGTTAGTAAATGTAGGCCTTGTATTCCAACCTTGTGTAATGTGCCTAACATAAATTCCATTATCTGAACGTTTAATACTTGAATCAATGATTAAAGGCAATGAATCTTCAACCCAAATTCCTGCCGCAATAGTGGTTGTAGCGCCACTAATATTGCTAACATGAAGGTTACTGATTATGCCTCCAGAATTGCCCCAGTAATTCAGGCCACGAGTTACTAAATCATTGATTAATGCTCCATTAACTATAGGGCTTGACGATGCCCCTACTGATAAGCCAATGCCCTTCCTCCAATTTGTATTAAGAGGGATATCTTGCCCTCCACCCTCAATTATCAAATCATTAATTCTAGGGGATGCTGAATCAAAAAGATCGATGGCGACTAAATCTGCATTTTCAACTGTTAAATTATTGATTGTGGGATTACTCCCATAAATTGTAATCCCATATTCCGAATTTCTAATCGTTAAATTATCTATTATTGACCCAAGACCATTACTAGATGAATTAAAAATTAAACCATCATGATTGCCAATTATTGAATTAAGAATTACTGGTGAAGATGAACTACCCTGTATGGTTATCCTACCTGCAATTAAGATATCTTTGTCATCTCCTAAATTAATTTCAGTACCTGCCTCTACAATCAGTATTTCTCCGCTTTCTACTGTATACCCATCAACTAAATTTATTGTACCATTCCAAACAGTAGTTGATTTAGAAAAAGATGCTAAAGAGGTCATTGGAGCAAATATAACTGAAGAAAATAAGAGTATAGAAACTAGAAAAATTGCACGCCTAAATTCAGGAGAATACGGGGCGAGCATGAATCAACGACAGTGCTACAGCATATATCAATGGTGGACAAATGAGTCTGGAGATATATTATAATAAACGAGTCATAATAAAGTGTAAGTCAGCGCGTTATTGATGAGGATAAGAATGAGTACCGCCTTTGTATTATTCAAATGCCAGCCACAAAGAGAGTTGGAGGTATATCTTGCACTGTTGGAAATTGATAGTGTAAGTGAGACTCATGTAGCATATGGAGAATATGATCTTGTAGCAAGAATTGATTTCGAAGATGAAAAAGAAATGGCGAAGACCTTGATTGGTAATATGCGCTCAATTCCAGGAGTTCAGAAAACTGAGACTCTGATAGCGGTGGAGGCATAGATTTGGCAGTAGGATTCATTTTAATAACAACTGAACCGGGTTGTGAAGTCCAAGTTAGAGAAGAGGTAAGTAAGATTGATTGCGTTAAGGGACAATGGATAGTTTTTGGAAATCACGATCTTTTTGTGAAGGTAGAAGCNGAGAGTGAATCNGAATTGACTCAGTGTATTGTACAAGAAATACGTTCTGTAGAAGGGATTTACGAAACTAGAACTTTAATTGGTGCTGAAATCTAATTAGATTGACTTGGTCAATTCTTTCAATAATTCGTTTGCAGCTTGATTACATTCAGCAGCACGAAAACGATGTATTGCTTCCTGCCAATATGATAACCGATGAGATTGATGAATTACTCCTCTCCAATACCAACATTGAGCACTCATCCTCCTATGGGCTGCTAAATCCTCTCTCAATGGTTGTTGAAATAATCCATCATGAGATTCTATCAACCAATCAGGGAAATCAGGTTTGGTAACTTCCAAAGTGGAATGAATAATACTTATTTTCTTTAATTGATCNGAACAAGTCTGAATAAAAGAATGAACAGATTCTAAAGTTAAATCAATCAATTCAGATGAATTAGAAATTGCTAATTTTGCGCGTAAGTCAAGCAACATTAGATGTTCTTGATTATTTGAAAGTATGATTTCTAACTCTGATCTTGATTGTGACGCTAGAGTCAAATTAGANGTATCTAAGGCAATGGAATGTTTNAGTAAATTTAATGTTAATTCAGCGGTATAACGATCGGTNTCAGATATGTTTTCAAAATCTAAATTATGTATCTCTNAAAGAATNTCTTCTGCTAGANGAATTTCTATTTTCCTAGGAATTCTATCATCAAATTTTCTTACTAACATTGAAATTTTGAATCTTATTTTATCTGCGGCTGAAAAAAATGATAAGCATTCATTTTCTAATTCTTTAGCTGAATCAATATCTCCATTAATTCTGAGCAATCTGGCTGTTCTAATCTTCTTTTGAGGGCTGTCATCAATCATAGAAAGATGGTCATCAATAATTTCATATTCTGCTCTTTCAAATGCAATATCAACTGCTTTGAAACGTAGAGCTTCAGTATCTTCAATATTTATTGCGTCCTCTATTAGTAATGCGGCTATAGCGCTGTTTTCTTTGGAAATAATGGAAATATCATTTATCAAACTATTATTTTGAAAACTCTTAGAATTGATTTTATGATATGTTTCAATCCAAAGGGCTTCGTCACCTTCTCTTTCAGACCAATAATTAGCCGCCTTTTCATGCATCTTTTCTCTTTCAATATCTGACCACAAAGAACGGCGAACATTTCTAATTAAATGGTGAGGTTCTGATTTTTGCTCGAACCAACGTAGAATAGCGAAATCATCTAATTCGCCAATTCCATTAGAGTCAAAAATTTCATTTACATTTAGAGGAATAGGACTCAAACTTAGCTCATCTAATGTCAANAGANCATCCCTAGTCAATTTGCTAATCACATTAGATTCAACAAAATTCTGAACAGCCTCAACTTCTTCGGGTAATTCACTTTCAGGGCTCCATAGGTGCAATGCAAGTGGATGTCCTCCCAATGCTGAAACAATTTCTAATGCCTTAACTTGATCTATATTTTTNGGAAGAAGATTTTTACCTTCAATTTCATCCAATCCTAAAAGTCGATGTTCCGAAAAACCTTCTATATAATTGAGAGGATTTGGCGAACGAACTATTACTAATATCGATGCTCTACTGTCTTTTAATTGATTTAATAACTTTCCAATACTATCTATGTGTCTAGGATGTACTTCTTGTATTTCATCGATTATTAGTAGATTTTTATTCTTACCACAGTATGAAGNTAAAGAAGATATGNCGCGTAGAGATTTTTTTTCAGTCCATTGTAAAGCGATATCTGAGATGTCTGTATTTGAATAACAGGTTGCCCACCTTACGGTCCACCCAAACTCAAGAATNTCAGGAACTATGTTTCTAACAAGGCTTGTNTTACCAATTCCTGGTAATCCACTGAGAAAAATACTGTCTCCTTCAAATATCTGTTTTGTTAATATTTGTTTATCATTTTCTCTACCGAATATTTTAGAGATATCGGGAAATGTCCCAAATAATTTACCATTTTTTATTAGAAGATTATTTTCGAAAGTATTGACCATTTCTCTACCAAGAGAAGTAATATGAATCACCTTTCGTTTTCGAGATCCGCCTCCAATGACATGAGCAACCCGAGTGAAAACTAGACCTTCTTCTTCAAGCTTAGATAACGGTTTATTTAGTGAAGAACGGACAAGACCAAGAGAATCTGCAAGCCCTGGTAACGAAAGGGCTCTAGGTACGTCCCAACTAGCTTCTATTTCTTCACTAAACTCTGAAAGTCGCGAAAGAACACCCCTCTCAGTGTCGCTGAGCATGACACTCGAGTAGGTCAAGGGTTCATGGGTATTCACCTATCCCGTTCATACTGTTATGGCACTCGAGGGTAGTCAAATTGACCTTCCAAGTAGGCCCGGAGTATATCTTTTTAAGCAAAAAAATGAACGAGTATTATACGTAGGTAAAGCAAATAATTTGAAACAAAGAGTCAGATCTTATTTCTCAAAAAATCCCGATAGAGAAATGATACCAAAGTTAGTAATAAACTCAGAAAAAATTGATTTTATTGTAACTCAGAATCCGAATGAAGCGCTGGTTCTTGAAAGAGAACTAATCCGTAAGCATAAACCGAAATATAACTCTAGATTGAAAGATGATAAATCTTATCCATTTATATCTCTTACAAACGAAGAATATCCTAGAATTCTCTATACTAGATTCCCAGCAGAGAATGATAAACGTTGGGGACCATTTCCTGATGCAGGTGCAGCAAAGAGAGTTGTTCAATTATTGAGAAGGCAGTTTGGAATAAGAGATAAAGATTGTAATGGAAAAGAGGGTTGCTTTGCTAAGCATATCGGTCTCTGTAGAGGACCTTGCGTTAATCCAGAAGGATATTCTGAAATTGTAAAAATGGTTTCAAGTGTTTTAGATGGTAATGCAGGAAAAATAATTCAAGAACTAAGTATAGAAATGAATCTCTATTCTAAAAAATTAGAATTTGAAAAGGCAGGAGAGATTAGAGACCTAATAAGTTCTATTCAAGCTACAGTATCGCAACAAATAATTAATTCAAGGTTTTATCAAGACTGTGATGCTATTGGATTTTCTCAAAGAGAAGATTTTGCAGTAGTAGTAATTCTTCATGCCAAAGATGGAATCATCCAGGGCGAAGTAAACTATCCATTGATTCACAAAGGTGATATTTCTGAATCTGTTTCATTAGTATTGTCTGAACATTATTCTAATAGAAAACCGCCGAAAACAATCCTATTACCAACCCCGATAACAAAAGTAATGCAAGAATGGCTCACTGAAAGAAAGGGAAAGAAGGTTGAAACGAGAGTCCCTCTAAGAGGAGAACTTGCAAAGCTACAAAAAATGGCCACAAAAAATGCAGAAATACAAGTCACTAGACAGAAGAATAAACGTTCAGGAAACTTAGAGAAAATAGCCGCTGAAGAGGGTGCAAGATTGTTAAAAATGGAATCTCTAGACCATATTGTTTGTTTTGATATGGCACAACTACAAGGAAGTGAGAGAGTTGGAGCTTCCGTAGTGTTGAGGAAAGGAAGACCGTCGAAGAAAGAATACAGAACATATAGAGTCAAAGGTGAAGCATTAGATGATCTAAAAATGATGTCAGAAGTAGTTGAAAGATGGCTTAAAAGACAAGAAGTATGGCCTGATTTACTATTACTTGATGGAGGTAAAACTCATCTTAGCGCTATAAACCATTTACTAGAAAAGTATAATTTAAATGATGTTTTTCATGTAGCTGCATTAGCGAAAAAAGAAGAAACAATTTTTCGTAAAGGGATGGAGCCAATTAAAATTGATAGGAAAGGAAGAGTGTTAATACATTCCAGAGATGAAGCTCATAGATTTGTTAATAAATATCATCGAAAAAGAAGAGGGAAAAATACTTTGAAAAATCCGCTTGAAAATATAGAAGGTTTGGGGGCGAAAAAAATACAAGCGTTAATGGTTCATTTTGGAAGTTATAAAAATATTAAATTCGCATCAATTGAGGAACTACAAAAGGTTCCAGGAATTGGTAAAGAAATGTCTGAAAAAATATATTCAGAACTAGTTTAATTCATATTATTCATTATCCTCTAGATCTTCTATATCAAAAAATGATTCATTAGCAACTACAACAGGGGAATCAAGCGAGCCAAACGCTTCTACAGCTGCGACTTCAGTAATTTCGCTTTGTAACAATTCCTGTTCATGTATTTTTACGAGTTTCTTTTCTTTCCTTCTCCTAACTAGGCGAACGGTGAATAAAACCAATAATGAAACTAAAATTATTACATAAGGAACTAATTCAACGAAAATAAATGACCAACTATATTCAAGGTTATATGTCACTAAATCAGAATTTTTCCTACAATCATCCCATGTTAATGATTCAGGACAAACAGGTGTAAGATATGTTAATACTTGCTTTCCCTCGATTTCATCAAGATTTCCAAGTCCATTTGAACTCTCAAAAGAAGAGAATCGAATTTCATCTGGCATGTGTATTATTATCAATGATGAAGAACGTATTGTTCCAAAAATAGTGTGTTCCATTATTGGAAGAATTTGTTGTTGCATCTGTGAATTTTCAAATGTGACACCAAAATCGCTAGTTATAGGGTCTCCAAATGGCCATTCTAATGCTGATTTATAATATCCAAACGATGCTCTATGAATATCGAGATTGATTTGATCATCGATAGAAGAAATACTCATCTCTGCATTTTTTATTGTCGCTGAGAAATTTATTGGTTGAAAATCAGAAGGAGTGATAGATTCTGGAATCTGATAATTCTCATTGTTAAATATGAAAGGAGTACTGATTAAGTTAGCGTTCAACTCATATTTACCAAATCCTAGATCTAATGGAAAGCCAGAAATCTCATTTTCACTGACCAATACAGGAAAAATATCATTCAAATCTTCGGCTAATTTTGACATTCCCGAATTAGATATCGTCACATTTATTTTATTTCCATTTCCAAAATCTAACAGTGCCATTATTTCTGACTCTCCTAATAGTCCCCCTTGACTATTTATTTGTGTGTCAAAAGATGGACTTTTCCTGTCACCAATTGCTATAGCTCTACGGATTAAATCAGATGGAATTGGTTGTAATTCGATATTATCTTCACCCAGATCAATATCTAATCGATGAATAGAGAAAGTTAATTCAGCATCGAAATCGATATTTATTTCTCGACTTAATTCATTTATTGCAATATTATTAAAGAAAAATTCTGCTTTAGAGGTAACACATGTGGCTTGTTTGGATGAACAAATTAAATCATTAGATGAATCTTCACAGGGAACTGAATTTAAACAGATTGGATGTCTCCAATCAAAAATTCTTGTCCCCTCAAATCCAGAATTAAAGATTGTCTCATCATAAAATAATGAAATGATTTCAATCACAGAATTTTCTTGCTCGGAAGATCTAATCCATTCAGGAAGAAGTAATTCTAAATTGATGTTGGTGTTTGGAAAATCTGTTGGTAATATTTCCTGTAACCATTCAGATTTTGCTGAAAAGTCAATTTCCATAATACTCATCGCTGCTGCAAGATCTTCATCATTAAGTATTGAAAAGTCCAAAGTCGAAATATCTCCCAAACTAGAGCCTAGCATATTTTCAATAATATTTGACATTTGAACTTGAACAGGTTGAGAACTTGATTGAATATAGATAGGATTATCGCCAGACATTGGATTATTATCTTCTAAACAATATCGAACCTCTAACATTTCATCACAAGTTTCTCCATTCTGATGTCTAAAATCTAATCCTCCAAAATCATCTGAGGGGGCAAAGGTCGGCTGGAAAAAAATTATTTCTGTACCAAATAAATCTGAAAAACCCTCTGAAATTCCTTCTATTGGAATTCCTTGTAGGAGGGGGGATAGATCTTCTTCTAACTCATAGTCTAGCATTCTTATCCCATCTGATGTGATTATTGGAAGTTTCATTTTATCATCATCAAAATCAACTAACCAGTTATCCAAAGTATCTGAATCAAGATGATGTATAGATAATATCATCTGAATTTCAGTATTACTTGAGTCTCTAGCATCAATCAATACATCTATTGACAAAGATGGTTGTTGATTGTCAATCAATAATGTCGTAGACGAATCTCTATTTTGAATTCTCATAATCAGACTTTCTGAAATATCAGAATTTAAATCCTCTGATTGAGTATTATCCAGAGATAAATGACCGTATTTTTGAGATATCTGATTTTGTATATTTTTTGTGAATAATATTCCGGGACTTTCTATTTCAAATGCAGTTGAATAATCCGGAGGAAATACTGTTAATTCCACGTAATGCCCAGGTAATGCTTTGGCATTGAATGAAGATTCAACATCCCCTCCCATTATCAAAAGTCCTCGAATAATTCTATCTAAATCTCCAGTATTATCTTTAATTCCTAGATTACTAGGATCCATGGTTAGGATAAATACACCCCTGAAGCAAATTGGAGGATTGAATGGATCATTCGCCCGACCGTTTACCTCATCAATAGAATCTTGTGAATTATCATAAGTACATTGTAAATTTTCTGTTGATGAAAAATCTACAGATGAAATAGTATTAAGAAGAGATTCCTCGGTATAGTCAAAATTGTCTTCAATATACTCCCTCATATTTGTCTGAATTAAAGAGACCATTCTCTCTTCAATTGTAAAACCATTTCTTTCAAAATTCAAATAATTCCTAATGTAATCTGCGGGAACTCCATCATCTAAACTGCTATCACCCTCTAGATCTAAGTCTTCTAAATCTAGGTCAGAACGTGACAATTCATGTATGGCGGTTGATATGGTTAAAGATACGCTATCTGCATCAACTACATTTAGGACAATTGATGACTTAATCCATTCACTTATACTCGAGCCATCAAGAACAGATTGGTAGTCATCACAAATACCACTCTGACTGTTCCAAGTTGAACATATGTCATTCTCAACATCTGGCTCTCCAGGTGGTGGAGAAGCTGAATAAACTGGAGAAATAAGCAGCAAAACCAGTAACACTGCTACACGCTGCATGATTAGTTGGAGAAAGTCATCTACCATAAGTCTGAATCCATCTTGCATCTCGGAGACATAGATGAGTGGGGAGAAACCTAGTTCTCAACTTCGAGAAAATATTAGTTCTTTATTAAAACTAGAAGGTTTAGAAGAGGAAAAAATAGTTGAATTAATAGGAGACTTGCCCAATCGTTGGGAAAAATTTGATGATATTGCTCTGATCCCAAATTCATCTTTTAGAAAAGAACACTGGAAACCTATAATTAGTGATGAATTTTGGATTAAGATTTGTCAAAGTTTGAATGTAGAAAGGTTAGCTAGATCTGGAGAAATAATAGGTGAAAAAAGAGAATCAACTGTGGAAATGTTGGTTGGAGAAGATGATTGGGTAATTAGAAAAGAAAGTGGAATAAAATATGGCTATCATATCAAACAGTGTATGTTTTCTTCAGGTAATATTAATGAAAGGAGAAGGATGGGGGAGGTAGTTTCAGAAAATGAAATAGTGGTTGATTTATTCTGTGGAATTGGATACTATACAATACCAATATTAGTAAAAAATAATGTTAAACATGTTTATTCATGTGAGTGGAATATTAATTCTATTAATGCATTAAAATATAACCTTGAGAACAATAATGTGGAGAAAAAATGTACTATTATTGAAGGTGATAATCGGGAAACTACAGATAATTTAGAGAATATAGCAGACAGAGTATTACTTGGTCTACTACCTACTGCTGAAGAGTCATATCATGTGGCTTTAAAATGCATTAAAGAAGAAGGGGGGATACTGCATATACATGGATTGTCACCGTCTAACAATCATGAGAAATTTCTCTTAGAAACATCTGAAAAATTACAAAAAATTGATTATAATTATATTATTACTAATTATAAAATTAACAAAATTAAGTCTTATGCACCACATTGGGACCACTTAGTTTTAGACATACAAATAGAAAAAAGAAATTAAAATCATTACACAAAAACACAGTCTATATTTTATCCTATCATAATTTCGGAAGTATATGCGCACTTTCGCACTCATGATGTGTTTACTAATGACTGTGCCTACATTAGCTGGTTGCTTTACCGAGGAAACAAAACAAATCGATGAAAACGATGACTGGTGGGAAACTCCAATCCATGAAAGAGAAAATATGGAATTAAATATGACTGGATGGAGAAGCCAACTACCAGTTGACGGAATGTACTCTTGGTCAGGTCCAACTGAACACTTTGTAGAAGTCGAACTACCAATATCTGAACAAGATGTAGGATATCCTGGACCAGCATTAATGCATATCTCTCTATGGATGCCAGATATACCAAACGGTACAGAAGTACCCGTAATTGCAACAGTACATCCATACTATGACTTTGGAGGAGAAGGGGTAGTAGGAGATGATTCGAATCCGAATACAGTTCCTGATGCGGGAGTAGGATTATGGGTTCTTGAGGAATTTGTTCCGCATGGATATGCTCTAGCACAAATTTCAACATTTGGTACAGGTCAATCAACCCATTGTCAAGATGTAAAAGGTCTTGGCGAGCAGATAGGAATCCAAGCAGCGGTTCATTGGCTTGGGGAACAAGATTGGTCAAACGGAAACGTTGGACTAATGGGGAAATCATATGCTGGAACAACAAACTGGGAAGCCGCTCAGAATCCATCAGAACATCTGAAAACTATTGTTCCAATTTCTGGATCTATAGGAGTCCAACAGATGTTCTACAGGAATGGTTCCAGTGAAGCTAGGGCAATGCTATACGATGTTCTGTATGAAGGAGCAACTGCAGATGCTACAAGTGATGATATGAGATTTTGTACTGATGATGCTATTGGACCTTTGAGTCCATTCACTACTTGGTTCGGAGCAGGACTTGGCGGAGATGAATGGAATGATTATTGGGATGAGAGATATCACTTACAAGATGTTATTGATAATTATAATGGAAGCGTATACATCGTTTGGGGTTTACAAGATTGGAATGTTGACCCATATCATGCATTTCCAACCCA
>PCAW01000013.1:0-12551 GCA_002730775.1 Methanobacteriota archaeon
AACAAGCGATTGAGGACGTATATGTTGACCCAGCAGTAAGAATGTATATGGTTGAAATTGTTTCAAGAACTAGAGAAGACCCGCGTGTTTTAGTTGGATCTTCACCTAGAGGTTCACAGGCATTACTGAAAACAAGCCGTGCTGCAGCAGCAATGAGGGGGCGTGACTTTGTTACTCCTGATGACGTGAAAGCAGTAGCTACTTTGGCTGTATCGCACAGACTAATTCTGAAACCTGAACATCAAATTAAGGGCTTAGAAACTGATCAAGTAGTTTCAGATATTCTTAGACAAGTTCCAGTTCCAACTGTTTGATTGAGATACTGAGAATAGGAGGTTTGCTTGTGGCATGGAGTAGAAAATCGGCGATGTTTGCTTCACTAGCAATTGCTCTATACCTCCTAGGTTTGGTTTTGAGAAATCAACAGTTAGTTACCGTGGCAGTAGTACTTCTATCATTCTTGACTTGGGCCGCATTCAGAACTACCAACGCAGATGTATCATCATCAGGAAGGAGATTGGAGGACGAAAATGCCACAGGAGGAATAGCATTACAAAATCTTGTTGCATTAAGAAAATTATCCTCTGCACGTGTATTTGAAGATGGTGAGATCGATGTATCTATCAGAATCCAGAATAAATCTAATCTCTCCAAAGTTCTGGAAGTTAGAGACCGAGTTCCTGAAGTTATGAGGATTAAAAAAGGAGCAAACTATGTCCTCATGGAATTGGGACCTCAAAGAGAAACTGAAATTGCATATACAATTGAAGCTCCTCTAAGAGGTTTCTATACCATAGGACCTGTATGTATTCGTATTCAAGATACATTTGGCCTGTTCCATAATGAAAGAGAAATACATCTTTATGACGATTTCTTAGTTTTTCCAAAAATGGAAGACATAAAGGACGCATTAATCAAGAGTCGAGTCCCCAAGATTTTCACCGGCGCTGTAAATATTAGAAATCCGGGAGAAGGATCAAATTTCTATAATCTTAGAGAATATGTCCCTGGAGATGCTATGAAGAAAGTTAACTGGAAAGCTACTGCAAGATCCGGGGGGAAATTAATGGTTAATGAATTTGAAAGAGACGCCGTTAGTGACATAATCTTGTTAGTTGATAGTAGATCAGTATCTGAAACAGGGCCTGTGAGCAGAAATTCTCTTGTTTATAGTACTAGAGCCGCTGCGAGTTTGGCACAATATTTCCTTTCAAGGAGAGATTCAGTCGGAGTTGTAGTTTATGGAGATGAGATTGTTTCTGTTGATAGAGACACAGGGAAAAAACAGTTGTACGTTATACTAACTAAATTAGCAGGTGCTATGGCGAAAGGAAATACACCTCTAAAAGTGGTAACGAACAGAATTCTACCACATATTAATAGAGGGAGCCCTATTATCATATTGAGTCCTTTAGAAGATGATCCCACCATTATTGATGCAGTCAGAGATTTAAGATCTAGAAACTTCGACGTCACAATACTTTCTCCAAGTAGTTTAGAGTTTGAGTTCGATGCAAGAAGATTAGATAGAACTGGTTATGAATTACTGAAAACTGAAAGAGATATTCTAATGAGCGAACTCAGAGGATTGGGTGCTAATGTAATGGATTGGGAGCCAGATATGCTATTGAATACTGCACTTTCTGGGGCGAGAGGATTCTGAGAGGTGATTTGATGGTTGAACAAAAATCAGATACTTCTCATCTTTATGATGGAAAAACTGTAAGGTCATCAGCTCCAAGTCGAAAGAAAGCTGCTGGAAGAATGAAAGGTAGTACTGAAATTCCAAAAGATGCAATTCCAGAAGTACATGTGCCATCAGTAATAGAGTCATTTTTCGGTGGACCAATTGTTACAAAAACTAAATTCTTACCCCCTGACAGAGTTGTTCAGACATTACAGATGACTGCTGCAATTACACTAACTTTACTTTCAATTGTAACATTTACAGTGACTCCAGTTTCTGGAACAGCCTGGTTTTGGCTGAGTAATGCGATTAATCAACCAGAAATTGGAGCATTAATCCATCTATCTTTGATAGCTATAGGTTTCATCGGAGGTATGTATGGAATATTTCAAAGAGAACAACGTGCAATTTTAATTTCGTATGTAGTGCTTATATTAGTAACAATTAGATTTGCCGGAAGCAAGGTTGAATTTGGAATTGACTTACTTCCTGATGGAGAAATATCTCAAAAATTATTGTTAATATCATATGCTCTTTTCTTAGTAATGTATATTGAATTAACCAGTGGAATAATTAGA
Organism: Methanobacteriota archaeon; assembly: GCA_002730775.1. GTDB lineage: Archaea > Thermoplasmatota > Poseidoniia > Poseidoniales > Thalassarchaeaceae > MGIIb-O2. Next base: position 2,266 of record PCAW01000013.1, read on the forward strand.
TTCTCAATGCTTGATAAATCAATTAGAACTGGAGAAGTATATGTTATGAATGTTAAAAAAATAACAAGACAATATTACAGATCGCTAATGATTACACCATTAATCGCCGGATTAGTGGCCTTACTAACTCTAATGATTAACCTAATTATACCCACAATTGTTGGATTATTAGGGAGTGACGCTACTGCAACAAGATTAGCTGAAAGTGTTGAATTAACATCTGTTTACGGAGTTGCACTTGGAACTGCTGTTGTATTTATGATTGTAGCTTCTGCTTTTGCAGTTAACCTACCTGTCAGAATTGCTCAAATGAGAGAAAACAGTGGAAAATAATTATCCTAAGTAGCCACCGATGATTCCTAAATCGGAGATTACCAGTATAGCTACAGCTTCAACTACTGGTACTGCTCGAGGCCCTAGTACTGGGTCGTGTCTTCCATGAACCTTAAGCGATTTTTTTTCACCACTAGGTAGGTGCAAAGTTGATTGTTCTCTCGCAAGGCTACTAGGAGGTTTGAAATGAACTACAACTCTTACAGAAGAGCTTGTAGAGCGACCACCCAACGCGCCATCAGCATCCCCCGAGTCTGAACCCTCAAGGATTGGTTTTCCATTTTCTAAAACCCAAGCATCATTGTTTTCTGAGCCTCGCATTTTTGAAGTAGAGAAACCATGTGAGAACTCAATTGCTCTAGCACCCGGAATAGCCATCAATCCCCTAGCCAAAGCCGGTTCAATACCATCGAACCATGGTTCACCGACTCCAATTGGAAGTCCTTCAATCAATAATTCAACTGTAGATCCAATTGAATCAAGATCTTTTCTTATTTTATCAAGAAAATCAGACATCTTAGAGACTGATTCTGGATCCCTGCAATTCAACCTTGACATATCCGTCCCTTCTTTCAAAGGAGATTTTCTATCTAAATCAAATAATGGTTTAGCAGATATATCTCCTACACTTGATAGATGAGCAGTACAAGACCAGCCAACAGAATCTAACAGACTCCGTGCTTGGCTTCCTGCTGCAACAAGCCCAAAAGTAAGCCTTGCAGACTGCGAACCGCCACCTCGTAAATCACTAGCACCTTCTGAGCGAATATGTTCAACCATATCTGCGTGTCCAGGGCGAGGATGATCTGGTAAAAATGAATAATCTTTTGAACGAACATCTGAATTATAGGTTAACAAAAGTATAGGCCAACCTGTAGCTAAACCTTCATGTACACCGGACATAATTTCACAATCATCAATTTCTGCTCTTGTAGAGAGACCTTTACGTCCGGGTTTTCTCCTATTTATGAAATCTAATAGAGCGTCATTATCGATTTCAGTTCCTGCAGGGAGACCTTCTAATAACGCACCCACACACTTTCCATGACTTTCTCCAAATAGTGTGACACGCAAACGATCTCCCATTCTCATACTCATCAAATCAACTCCAAAATATTGTTATTGAAAAAATTTGTTTCAACTACATCATATTTTAAATCGTTGAGTAATTGACGTATTATTCCTGAATCTTGAACAAAACTAATCACTGAAATTGCAGGTCCTGAGCCGGTAATTCCTGCCGCAATAGCCCCGCTAGCGATCAATTTATTGCATATTCGGACCGCTTCATCATCTTCTGTAGCAGCAGCTACAGCCATACCATTGGTAGAAATTGCTTGGAATATAGAATCATTTGATAGTGAATCTAAAGCTCGTTCAAAAAATCTTGATTGTTCTTTGAAATTACTGATTTTTATTTCCTTTGTCCTTCTACCTCTTAATATTAGAAATATGATGATTTCTTCTTCAATATTACCTTCTAATAGGATTGATTCTTGTGCAGATTTATTTGGGTCAACTAATTTCCATCCGCTTGACATGGAAGCCCAAGTATCATCTAAACTGCCAGTAATCGTACAGCCGCATCTACGCTGTGAAGAAACTGCGAGATTAACTATCTCAGAATCATTAAGACCCGTCCAAGTAGCTTGATTTAATGCTTTAATTGCTGCACAAGAAATTGCAGAACTTGATTTTAGGCCTTGACCTATTGGAATTTCTGAAGAAACTTGCCAACCGTATTTTTCAGGTAGAGGGAAACCATTTTCTTTCCAAACCATCTCAATAGACTGAAATAATTCATGAAAATCATCATCTATCTTCTGAGGTTCTGAGACTAATTTCACATTAGCCTTGAGGTTTATCCCTATAGAACACCCTTTATCTAAACCTACAGCATGCAATATTGAAATTGCAGCATTGGATTCGGCTTCGGCTAGAATAATCATTTTTCATTCATCTCTCCTTCAAGCGCATTNCCAATATGTCTCATTTGATTTTGGTGTCTAATCATTATTTCATCATTAATTTTTAAATCTGTAACTGACAAAGCNNTNCCATNCTTATCTATTAATCTGACAGTTTCTGCCTGTTGTAAGATTATTTGNCCNACTTCNTCATTTTTTGTTTTAAATCNGATAATTAGNAANGGNCGNCNTTCNATTTTTAATCTTCCAATAATNCATTTTCTTNNATTACCNGATGAGGAGATAACTGCAACCTCATCTCCTGCTNCAAGNTCAGAAAGATACNTGGTTGAGTTATCNGACATNAATACNTAAGAATGGATAGAACCGGCATTAACTCTAAANGGTCTGGTTGGAACAAANTGAGANTCAANNGTCTCTCCATGTACCANAGCTAGTAANGATGCATTNGAACCAATGACNATGCCTTCTCCNANTTCTANTCTTTCAATAAGATCAATACAAACTCTTTCACCTACTCCACTAGANTCTATTGAANATATTNNTGCAGTATCTATNNCNANNGAANTTGAANAGTTTTTNTNAAAAGANTCTTTTTTCGANGCTATTNCNATAGCAGCNTCCCATAATTCACNATTACTNGCNGGAAGAAGTAGNGCATCAACACCATGTTCAAGAGCGAATGCTGCACCATTTAAATCAATTATTTTATCAATTGCTACNGAAATTTTTGTCCCACTTCCTTTNGAGATTGAAACTAGATTCTCTAGAGGAATCATTNTCCAATCNGAACACCTAANAAGAATCCAAGGTATCATACCAATCAAAGAAATAGCTTCTTCTTGCGAATGAGCGTCATCGAGATTAACTTCGGCGACATCTGAGGNNCTACCTAACCATATTCTCGAACATAATTCAGGANTAGATTCAGAATGAGAATCTTGCCAAAGTTCCACNATATCACCTNTCAAGNAATTTTGAAGCCTCANTNGATGTTNNATTATCNTGNACTANNGCTCTCAANGCTTTGACACANGATTCCGGATCATTAGCACCAAAAATTTGTCTNCCTANACAAACACCGGAACCACCTGCAGANATNGCTAATTCNACANTATGGAGNAGNTNANNNAACGAAATATNTCTNGGTCCNCCAGAAATNANAACNGGAATAGGNACTGCNTGNCATACNAATTTGAAAGACTCNACATCTCCNGTCCAAGGCACTTTGACNACGTCACANCCTANTTCCCATGCTACTCNTGCAGCNTGAGCAACNCCCTTNGTNATATCTCCTTCACTGATTTTTAACATAGGCCCTCTAGGNTAAATCATACCNAATGTAGGTAGACCTAATGGTAATGCCTCACCNGTCANTTTACCCATTTCTTCNATCATTTCAGGTTCNAAANTATCTCCGAGNTTAATNTGTGCNGANACAGCNNTAGCNCCTCTAATTAGNCACTCTTNAGCGTTAGCCACTCTAACTTTNTATTGATTTTTTTCTCCNGCGTTTACAGTAGANACNGAAACATGACAAACAAAATTACTCCAACCNGTANTTTCTACANAGTGACTCAAAGCNCCTTTNTGCANGACAATTGCATCNGCACCACCAGAAATACAAGAAGANACTACCTGATCCATATTATCGAGGCCCTTTTCAGGATACGCTGAGATTCCATGATCCATAGGTATCCAGACCCCTCGACCATTGGGCAAAATCTTGGCGAGACGATCTACTAGGCCTTCTCCCATGATTCATCGCCTGCCGTCTTACTCTTGAAAGGTATCGTATTAAAAAAAAAGACAAGAATTTGAAAAAAATGATATTAAATGTCTAAATCTATTATCAAAGGAGCATGGTCAGAAACAGTAAGGCCGCCTTCTCTCAATATCTTTGCGGACTGGAAAATTTCGAAAGCAGCATCGTTAGCAAGAGCATAATCTATCCTCCATCCTCTATTCAGAGCTCTTGCTTGACCTCTATTAGACCACCAAGAATATGGTCCTTTGATATCACCTGAATCAATCCTCAAAAGATCATACCAACCGATTGAAAGAAAACGTGTGAACCATTCTCTTTCATGAATTAAGAACCCTGAAGTATTTTTATTACCTGAGGGATTCCAAATATCATTCTCTGTATGAGCAATATTTAGATCACCACAAAGTAATACTGGTTCATCTAAATCAATAAATTTCTTAGACCAGGTAAGTAAGTCTTCTAACCATTGATCTTTAAATTTTTGTCTCTCAATATTCGCTCCACCATTTGGAAGATAAATATTGATACAATGAAGATTTCCATGTTTTGTATGAAGAACACGTCCTTCAGAGTCATTGATATCAACATTCGTAGATATGCCACGACCTTCTTCGGAGATACCTATTCTTGACCAAGTTGAGACACCTGAGTATCCTTTTTTCTCAGCAGGGTGCCAAATAATCTCATGCCCACCTATTGGTTGCCAATCTTTTGGCATCTGTTCGGGTAAAGCCCTTACTTCTTGGAATAACCAAACATCACTATCTATTTTATTAATAAAATCATCAAGACCTTTACGATGTGCCGCTCTAATGCCATTTAGATTCCAAGTCACAATTCTCATGATATGCTCCTCATTGAGATAGGTCTTTTACTTTCTCCACCAAATCCATACGCCTTAATCTCCAAACTCCAAATGGAGTCATTGCTANTGCGATAAGAANCACTCCTACCATCAACTGCCAAGCTACGCTCGGNATAATAGNAACAGGCACNATAAATTGCCAGGATGAAAATGATGCNGCTAAGCCTACTGCTCCACCATAGGCAAACAAAACACCAACAATTCCCCCGATGATACCAATTAGAAGACTTTCAAACAGAAGCATCAGACCAAGGCTACTTGTAGAAGCCCCTAATACTCGTAATGTTGCCAGTTCAAAATCACGTTCTGCAACATTCATAATCATCGTGTTAAACATTACAACTATTGTAAACAATAGACCAAGATACATCATACTCTGGAAAATTTGNGTTTGTTGATCAAGCAANCTATTGATNCCAGCGAGAAGNNTTTGTCGTTCTACGATACCAGTAGANAATTCACCTAAGTCTGAATTAACCTCTACTCCTTCAGGTAGTTGAAGATAAATTGAGGTTGCATTAACACCTGTAATCTCACTCAAATCTCCACGAAGAAAATACATGGTTCTGGCCAGNTCAGAACTGGATATTCCAACAATTTCAACATCCTGTTGTATGCCATTAATGCTCACAGTTTGTTTTTCTCCAACACTCCATCCAAGAAATCCCATACTGCCTTCATCCATTATCACTTCAGGTAATACTCCATTGGTATTTGGAAGACCACCCTCAATTACTGAGACCGGCCGCATTCCACTTTGAAAATTATCAAGACCTACNACATTAAAAATTCGCTCAATTTTTTCAGAATCAGTAACTGAACCAAGTGGCATTTCGATTATAATTTCGTANTTAGCNGANTTATTTTCTGCCCAATCTAAAACAGGGCCCTCNGCATCGGACATAATGTATACTTGAGCATCCCAANTCTGATCATCTTCAAGGCCACCAACAAAAGTTTCTTGCAGTCCAGCACCCATCATTTGAATCGAACCAAAAAGCATCAGAGAAATACCGACTGCTACAAATGTCATTGTCAGTCGGATAGGTTTACGGACACTTGATCGAATTGAAAGCCCAAGTGTTGTTGGCATCCATGAAGTAAGTTTGCGGAGTTTGTTAGAACCTATACGCGTTTCACTTTGACCACTTAATACTTCCAGTGGGTCAAGACGACTCGCTTTCCATGCAGGAAATGCTCCTGANAGAAATACGACTAACATGGTTGAAAAAAGGACTGAAAAATANATTGAGAGTGGNACCGTTCTCTCAACAATTGGTAAACCAACAAGATCTTGATAGAAATCTAACATTCCATTCATNCCCCAAGGNCCTGCCAATGCACCCAAAGTACATCCTACTCCTCCAATNGCCAAAGGAGCAANAAGATAACCAATCATAAGTGATGATCGTTCGACTCCGAGAGTACGTAGTACGGCGATTTCTCTGGACTGACTTTGTACTAAACGTTGCAGACTCAAAACAATGGTAATGGCTGCAATTGAGGCAATCATCACGGTAAAAGGAACTGTTGTTCTCTCGGCACCAGCCAAATCTTGTCGCATGATTTCTATCGGTTCATTTTGCCCTCTATCTCTAATTCGTGCATCCAGTTCGTTAATACTAAGTGATGTTGTAACAAGTTCCTTCACTTCATCAATTTCTGTACCTTCATACTCTTGAGTATCTGGCAAGTCATACGAAGGTGTACCTACGACATCCAAAATAATNGTATTGCTGGTACCTATCGTACTACCTGTAAGTCTAGCCATTCCAGTATCAGAAAGATAGCCTACAACGTATTCACCAGATTCAGGTGGAAATAATGAGCCTTCAGGAGCCATAAGAACATGCAATGGATGATAACCAATTCCTACGAGAGTAAAATCTGCAGTTACATTTCCTGCTCCTATACTGACAACATCTCCAAGACTGAGGTTGAGAGCATCAGTGACGTGAGCGTCTATGACAATTTCATCTGCTGCAACTGCTGTCCGACCTTCTGAATTACCCTCTGGCATCCAAACGCGGTCTGCATTAGCATCGGCAGGAATTCCGTGCCAAAGAGAATTGATTATACGTTCGCCATCAGCATTACTGTAGAACATCGCTCCCTGAGTAACGGTTCGACCCTCACATGAATCTAAAGAAAATGAGGTTGTAGTATTTGATTCCCAGTTTGAATATAACGAGTCACAGAAAGCACTGACTTGTTCAGGTGTCCACATCGCACTGCGATTATCAATCCAGATATCTGCAAGATTAGCACCTCCATCATCATCAGCTTGCATTGTATCATACATACCGCCAAGATTATGCGCATAACCACCAAAGGTGATTCCTGCAAAAACACCAACAAAAACCATCAATACAACGGCTACAAGACGAATTTTTGTACGCCAAAGGCTGCGTGCNAAACGTTTATTCAGCAAATTCGACATTGAAAGACCTCCCGTCAAACTCCATCATATTGGCTATCGATTTTCTCATCAGAGATGATTTTACCACTATCAATTCGAATTACTCTTGTNGCAAATTTGACTAATCCTTCATCGTGAGTAACGAAAACAGAAGTAATATTTTCTTGTTTACACGCCCCTACTAAGGCTTCCATAACTTTGTTTGATGTTTCAGTATCTAGGTTTCCAGTCAATTCGTCTCCGAGTAATAGCGTAGGCCTCTTGGCTATACTACGAGCGATAGCAACACGCTGTTGCTGGCCACCACTAATCTCTCCAGGGAAACGATCGATTTCGTCTTCAAGTCCAACAAGTTTCAACAATTCCTTCGCACGAGAAAAATCTTTATTACCAGCTAATTCCTGAATTAAAATAATATTTTCTAGAACTGTAAGGTCCTGAAGTAAATTAAAAAATTGGAACACATAGCCTATATTTTCCCTTCGGAANGAAGTCATTTTCTCAGAATTGTTGCGNGGCACTTCACTATCAAGGAATGTATATTCTCCACCGCTGGGACTNTCAAGAGCCGAAAGACAATTCAAGAGTGTAGTTTTTCCTGAGCCAGAAGGGCCTAGAAGTATGACACGTTCACCTTCTGAAATTTCGAAAGAAACACCATCAAGAGCTCGAACAACTCCTGCAGGTGTTTCGTAATGTCTTTCTAAATTTTTCATTTGCAGTAACTTCTTCACTTTATTCACNCCTATATATTAGAATTACTGGATGTTGCAAAAAANGCCATTGACTCTCTGAANAATTCTTCTCTTCTTCTTCTTTTATTCCTTCTGAGATGTAAGAAAGTAAAAACAAAAGCTAGTAAAATCAAAAATGGTATGAAAGTTTGAGCATGATATTTTTCCATAAATTCTATTATTCCTCGAGCAGTATAAGCCCAAGTTATTGAAGCGGCAGAACCGCCAACTAAACAGGCAAGCAAAACTCTTCTAAAACGCATTCTAGCCACCAAACCTAACATAGCACCTACCAATACACCACTGGCCATGAATGGAATCCAAACAAACACAATCAATCCCCAAAAACCATATTTATCAATTCTGGATCTATTCGAGTGCGCTACATATTCGACAGATGATAAAATATCTCCCATGAATGGATTCTGTAATAAAACTCCAGTTAATCCCGCTTGTTTTGCGACCATAGCCTCGCCGACTAAATCGTCTTGATTCGCTCCTAGTTCAACTCTTCCTGCAACCGCTCTATCTGAAAGACTAGCTTTTTCATTCCTTGCACTAACAATTAATTCTCTATCACCCAATAAATCTTCTAAATTCATAAGAAGAAAATCGTTTAAATCATCTTGCATGTCAATGAATGACTTACGGTAGAGGAAATATGAAAACTTCATCATAGGAGTATATATCACTCTGATAAGAACTGATTCTTCATCGACAATTATTGCAGAGCCATAATCAAGAAGATTGTGTTTTCTAAACCATTTATCTAGAACATGAATAATTTCCTCCTCCAATTTACCATTAGCNCCAAGACCTGAAAAGAATATACTATAATCTTCAGATAAGGGACTCCTTTCGGAAACAATTAGAGAAAGATCACTGGAAAGAATGAATTCATTATTAGATGTATTATTTTTCCCATCTAAGCATATCGACTTTATCTGTAGCGGGCGCATNTCACCGAAAATAGAGAACTCTTCAAGCAAATCTTTAGTTAATCTAGCACGGATATCTGTGGCTTCACCAATTGTCTTATTTGTAGTAATATATGGTATAATAATATCGATAGAAATGGCTCTTTCTTGCATTTTTAATTCATCGAAATTTATTCTTATTCGGAGNTTTCCTTCNGATTTAATTAAAGTTCTTTCAATAAGTCGGAAAAGTTGCTTCTTAGTTAAAATATCATCTATATCACGATGATACATNCGATGCATTAAAGGATACTGAACACACAAAAAGAANATTGACATTCCTAAGGAAATTGAAGCCATCCACCATGCTGGAACTCCTGCACTACCTCCAGTTAACATTGCGGTTTCTCTACCTCCTGCCCATTCTGCAGCCATTAAAGCCCAGCCCCAATATCCAAACTCAGTCATCGTAAAACAATCTCTAGGTTCTGGATCAGAAATCTCTAACGAATGTCCAGATACCTCTAAATCTACAATTTTCTCATCACCATTTCTTTGTAGTTGGGATGAAACATCCTCGAAAGTTGATTTGTTTGTAACAACTAATTCATTATCATCCGAACTTTGAAAAATCTGTGCAGATAATAAATAATGACCATCATTAACGTCTTCTTCTAATTCAAACGAAAAATCTACATTCCCAATGCCACTTTCGTAATATTCAAAATATGGTTCTGAGTCAGTATAATTATTAATTTTAACAACCAATACAGAAAATTTATCCAATAAAACGTTCTTAGACATTACTTTAACATCATCATGATTCTCGATAAAGATACTGAAAGATACTGCGCCTAGATTATCTACGCATTCACCTCCTGTATCGAGTGGTGTTTTTGAAAGAGTTTCATCTAAAATTATTGAATCACCTGCTAACATACCAGATGATAAAAGAGTCACTCCACCAAAAAATACAATTCCAGCTACAAGGCCAAAAATTAATACAACGTCATCGAAGGTCTTGGGGAATTTTTTATTTTTATCTGTTCTACGTAATCTAATTCTATCAAGTTCCTTATCGAGGCTATTATTTTCTGAGGATTTTATCTCTGGAGATGAATTTAAACTCATGGACACAGTTGCCTCTTCGCCCATAATACATGCAAGAAGGCGTGGAACATTAAGTCAACGGTTCAGTAATATATAGAAACGTTAAAAAAAATTAGTCATAATAAAAATAAAAATGGTGCAGGGGACAGGATTTGAACCTGCGAAGCACTACGCACTGGGACCTAAACCCAGCCCCTTTGACCACTCGGGTA
>PCAW01000014.1:0-32078 GCA_002730775.1 Methanobacteriota archaeon
ATTGACCCATCGAGTAATTCTCTAAGTCTTTCCCCCTCATTCATAATTGCCATTGGCAAACCGCTCCTTCATGAATGAAACCCAAGAAAGTATCTTGTAATGGTGATTATTTCCGTTTTATGACAGACTTCACTGCGTTTTCAATAGCTTTGGAATCAATATTAAGATGTGACATTAACTCTGAAGTTCCACCACTCTCTCCAAACCTATCTTCTACTCCAACCATTTCTAGCGGAGTAGGAATATTTCTAGATAAAAATTCAGCTACGCTCCCTCCAAGTCCCCCAATAACTGAATGATCTTCTACAGTCACAATACATCCACATTGTTTAGCGAGCTTTTCTATAAGTTTCCCATCTAGAGGTTTTATTGTATGCATGTCTACAATACATGCATCAATTCCGTAATCCGATAATTGTTCTGCCGCTATTTTCGCTTCGTTAACCATTACTCCGCAGGCTATAATTGCAACATCATTTCCATCTTTAATGACATTTCCCTTACCAATTTTTATTTTCTTAACTGTATTCTCATCATAAATTCTTGACACTTTATTTCTAGCGGTGCGTGTGTATGATGGATTATTATGATTAAGTAATTGTAATGTGAGTTCTTCAGCTGAAAGATCATCGCAGGGGTGCATTACTGTCATATTTGGTATAGTTCTGTATATGGCTAAATCTTCTATTGACTGAGCACTACTACCATCCGTTCCGGTATGTATTCCGCCATGGCTGCCACAAATATGTACCACTAGTCCTGGCCTAGCAATTCCATTCCTTACTTGTTCGAATGCCCTTTCAGTAAAAATAGCAAATGTACTAGCAAAGGGAATTTTTCCTGATGAAGCCATTCCTGCGGAAACGAGCATCATATTTTGTTCTGCTATACCCATTGAAACTGTCCTTTCAGGGTATTTTGCTCTAAACAAGCACGATTTTGTTGATTTCCCTAAATCTGCTTCAAGTACTACTACTCTCGGATCATCTGCCAATTTCAGTAGCGCTGAACCATATCCATCTCTTGACGCCCCGCCTTCAGAAGGAGCACTCATGATAATTCCTCCAATGCTAATATCAATTCATCATCATTCGGAGCTTTGCCATGGAACGAGGGGTTATTTTCCATAAATGACACTCCCTTACCTTTTACTGTATGAGCTACTATTGCACAAGGACGTTCGAGTTCATTGGTAGCCAAATCTATAGCATCAATAATTTCAGTCATATTATGTCCATCTATCTCAATTATTTTCCAACCGAATGATTCAAATTTTTTCCCAATATCTCCAATTTCCATTTGTACTTCCATAAAATCATCATTTTGAATTCTATTTCTATCAATAATTACATTAAGGTTTCCTGTTTGATGAAAATCTGCTGCCATTGCAGCTTCCCATATTTGTCCCTCTTGGGTTTCACCGTCTCCTATCATTACCCATATATTTCTCTCGCTATTGTCCATTTTAGCAGCAATTGCGCATCCTAACCCAAATGATAGCCCCATCCCCAAACTTCCAGCAGAAAAATCTACACCATTTGTCCATTTCATGTCGACATGCCCTTGACAAATTGAACCAAGAGTTCTAAAACCATCAATATCTTTCTTAGAAATTATGCCTAGATTGTGAAGCATAGAGTATACTGCGGGGCTTGCATGACCCTTACTCATGATGAACCTATCACGATCTTCCCAATTTGGTTCATCTAATTTAAATCTAAATCCGGTACCATATAGGCCAACTATCAAATCTATTGCTGACAATGACCCTCCTGGGTGTCCTGCTCCTGCTTTGTGCACCATTTCGACAATATCTATCCGGCATTTTCTTGCCATTTCAATTAAATCTGCTTCATTCAAGTTAATATTAGCACCCCTTATGTTGACCTGTCATTGAAATTGGCTATTGATAGTTTGCAGTGATGTAACTCCTATCGTTCAATACATTGGTTGATATTTGTTGAGCATATCGGACACTTGTAGTAACATGATTGGGACACCACTCGCTGGAAATAATGACTGGAGAAAAGTCTTGGGAAATTTTTCTTTACCTGTATCAATTAAACATGATCCTCTACTTGTTGAGTGTTATAACATCTTGATTAAAGGAGGGAATGTTGATGTTGATTTGGGCACTAAACTTTTTCAATCTCCGAACCTGTCTGGGATTTCTGCTCTTGCAAATTTAATAAAGAAATCAAGATTTAGTAATTATGTTTACTTCAATGATAATTTACATGTAAATACTACAAATATATGTGTCCTAGCATGTAGGTTTTGTGCATTCCGAAAGGGGCCTAGGCACAATGATGCATATGCTCTGAGCGTGGACGAATATTTACACCGAATAAAGCCCTTTAGTGAGGTCATAGACGAAGTCCATTCAGTTGGAGGATTACATCCGGATTGGACTGTAGAATATTATGAAGAACTATATCGTGCAGCAAAGAAAACATTTCCTCATATACATATTAAATCGTTAACTGCAGTGGAAGTAAAACATATTTCTTCAAGAAGTGGTCTCAATATCGAAGAAACACTTTCTAGGTTGAAATTAGCGGGATTAGATTCCCTTCCAGGCGGCGGTGCTGAAATCTTGGTAGATAGTGTTAGAGATAGAATTTGTAGGGGAAAAGAATCCTCTGATGAGTATCTTTCAATTCATGAAATCGCACACGGATTGGGTATCAAGACGAATTGTACAATGTTATTTGGAACAGTTGAAACAGTCAGGGAAAGAGCTATTCATCTCTATAAATTAAGAACCCAACAAGAAGTGAGTAATGGTTTCCAGTGTTTCGTCCCTTATCCATTTCTTCCAGATAAATCTAGACTCCCCGAAGCACAGTTAGCTTCATTGAATGAAATTATTCGTGTAATTGCAATCTCAAGAATCATGCTAGATAACATCCCCCATATCAAAGCATATCGTATGAATATAGGAAGCCATGTCGCTTCAATTGCACTAAATTCCGGTGCAGACGATATTGATGGCACAGTCAATCATGAAGAAATCATGCACGAAGCTGGTAGTTCAGCCAGACTTGACAGTGATAGTGAGGAATTGGCTAAAATAATTGAGAATGTTGACTCAATACCCATCAAAAGAAATACAATATATTCTAATTTTACACGCTATAATAGGAAACCTGATGATGATATTAGGAGACTTCCTGTAGCCCAATCTACGTCGTGATTCAATGTCTTGGGAAAATGTTCTTGGTAGGGTTGCATTTGCAAACTGCGACCCTATTTTTGATGGACTTGAAGGGGATTGGAAAATTCTCCCCGCCCCTCCTTCTTGGTTAACTGGGCATTTACTTAGGCGTGACTGTATTACTGCACCAATTCCTGCAGCAGATTTTGCTAAGCATTCAGATGAGTTATTACTGATACCAAAACTTGGAATCGTAAGTCAAGGTGATGTTGGTTCCGTAATTCTATTCGGAACTAGACCTATTGAACAGATGAGAGATGTCGCTCTTCCATCTGATTCGTCTACCTCTAGAGCCTTATTACAGTGGATATTAAAATCAATGAAACTTGATCCTAAGTTTCATGAAAGAGGTCCAGATTTAACTGCAATGCTAGATGAGTCCGATGGAGCACTATTAATCGGAGATAGGGCACTCATTGCCGCTAGAGATTACCCCGATCTAGTGAAACTTGACCTTGGTGCCGAATGGACCAATAAAACAGGTTTCCCTATGGTATTCGGAGTTTTCGCAGGGAGAAAAGACTCACCTATTCAAATTCTAAATAGAGCCAGTAACGACATGGTCAGACAATATGAGATTTTCTTAAATGATGAATCTTGGAGGGATCAAGTGATTAGAAGAACGTCACTAAAATTAGGATTCTCCGAATCCAGAATTTCGGAATACTTCTCTATTGAAGTTCAAAATAAACTTGATGACTTTTCTAAAGAGGGCTTGGAATTTTTCCTGAAAGAAGTTTGTGGAATGGAGAAAGAAATAACCTGGCTATCATCTTATGAATAATTCAATTCTTTGCTTGAAACATAATTTAGTAAATCGATTGCAACTTCGCAAGATTCAGCAACCACAACCTCAAAATCATCTTGAAATTTTCTTAGAGTATCCATTGCTTCCATATCTCCTATAGCGCCCAGTGCTTCTGCTGCTTCATGCCTAACCATAACATCTTCAGATAAATCCGAAAGTCTATCGATTAATGATGGGATTGCATGTGTGTCTTGCATTTGTCCTAATACGTAAGCGATTTCATGTTTCAATAAAGCTGATTCTGAAGAGAAAGCCCTGGTCAAAGCATCTACTGAATCATTCCCTCCAATATTTCTCAAAGCGAATAAAGCCCTCATTCTCTGGAACATTTTTTCATTTTCGTCGCTTAGTACTTTTCCCAAATTCGAAATATTAGAGTCTTCGCTTGGAGGAGCTGGGTCTACAGAATCAAACGGACTAATTTCTGGTTTTTTCCGTTCATTCATTTATTCACCTGAACCTATAAACTTAATTTCATCTACAACTAGATTTTTGTCAACCATACCAATTTTCTGTCCTTCTTTAAGGAATAACCTAATTGCATCTCTTCCATCTTTTCCATAATCAATAGTCCGATTATTTACGTACATTCCCACAAACTCTTTGTTTGTTTCATCATCAATACCTCTGCCCCATTTTTTAGCAAATTCCAGTGCCTCATCAGGATTCTCTAGTGAATGAATAATACTGTTTTTAACATCAATAGTTAATGATTCGCACAATTCCATACCAAGATCTTTTCTAACGACATTTCCTCCTAGTGGAAGAGGTAGTCCTGTTTTATTATTCCACCATATCCCTAAATCAAGTACTAATTTCACTCCTTCCGATTCCCATGTTAGTTGTCCTTCATGAATAATTAATCCGGCATCATACTCTCCATTAGCAACTTTAGGCAAAATTTCGTCGAATGGTACAACTTCAACTTTAACATCTCCCCAAGCTAACAAAAGTGAAAGATAAGCGCTTGTACCTAAACCTGGAATTGCAATAACCTTAGTCTTAGCTTCTTCTTCTGACATTTCTCTATTCGAAATAACCATCGGCCCATAGCCTTCTCCCATTGATGCACCACAGTTCATTAGGTGATATTTATCAGCAATTTCAGGAAACGAATGGATACTGACTGCCGAAATTTCATATGTACCATCCATCGCATGTTTATTCAAAGTCTCAATATCTAGCAGTACGTGTTCATATTCTCGACCGTCCGTATCTATTGTTCCTGTGGTCATTGCATGGAACATGAATGCATCATCTGGATCTGGTGAATGTCCTACTCGGAACGGCTTCTCGGCTGTGTTCATGATTTCGCGGTAGAAAACTAATACAAAACTGTGTGTATGTCTGTATGGTGAATGGTAAGGATGAATAGAGTGTTTCTTTTCGATGATAATATGCCGGACGCATCTAAACTATCTACAGCAACAGGACAACTGGGGCCAGTGTGTGCAATTACTGGTAAAGCAATGACTTTCGCAGAAGCAATAGTCTTGGATGATCAATTTGTTTGTTGGGAAGCATACGTTGAGGCTACAGGTGCAGATTCAGCTTCTGAAGGTAAGCAAGTATCAGATCTTAATCTTGATTGATTAAACCTCAACTTAATTTGCTACCTACTATCTAAGTTGACTATGGTGGAGGGCTGGAGTCGTTTCGCATTACGATTTGGAGACTACTATAAATCCCTAAACCATAATGATTTGTGGGTCCCTCCGAGATTAAAGAGTAGGGAGTGGATGTTCATTCCTTGGGGTTCTAGCCCTCCTGATAGGCATAGAGGATTTTTGGATAAGAAGGGGCTTTCCAACTATCTAAGTCAGAAAACTCCTCATTCATGTTTTCATAGCACTGCTTACTACAAATATCCTAATGAAAGAAAAATGATTGACAAAGACTGGCTTGGAGCAGATTTAATTTTTGATTTAGATGGAGATCACTTACCTGGGGTTTCAGATAATGATTTTCCAACTATGATATCAAAAATTCAAGAACAAGCATGGACCCTATGGTCTGATTTTTTACATCCTGAGTTCGGATTTGAAGAGAAGTATGTTCAAACTTCTTTTTCAGGACACAGAGGGTTCCACATTCATGTTAGAGATCCATCATTATTACATCTTGATTCAAATGCACGAAGACAACTTGTCAATTACATTCGTGGGGAAGGAATAAATGTTCAGACGATACTTTCAGGACCAGATTCGGGTTGGCAAAATAGAATAAATAACGGAATCAAGTCAGTTACTCATAAATTGAAGGTGATTAAGGAAAAGGGTCCCGATTACAAATCATATATTGATGAGTTGCAGACAGCTGTTGAGAATAGCGGAAAGACTTCAAAATTTTCTTCGAAGAAACTTTCTATGCCGAAAATAAATGAAATAGCAGATTTGGCAGATGAAGAACGTTTGAACAGGCTGTTATCAGATAATAAATTAAGAGTTTTTGGTGAAAAAAATACCTCAATATTTTGGGATATGGTCAAAGGGGATAATTCAGTTGTTTTAGGTTCTGCGGGCGAAACTGATGAGGCAGTAACAGTTGACGTGAAGAGAGTTATACGATGGATAGGTAGTCTGCATGGGAAATGTGGATTGAGAGTTACAGAAATGCCGCTTGAAAGATTAAATCCATTTTCACAAAATTATTTCAATCCTTTAGAGGAGTCAATTGTTTTCTCTTCCAATAAGAAATTCAATATTTTATTGAATAAAGATGATGTCACTGCTGAATTAGCAGGGATAAGGGTTGAAGGTAACTCAGGAGATAGGTTTGAAGTCCCTGAATCTTTAGCCACTTTCATAGTTTTGAAAGGTTGGGGTTCGATTGTTAATTAGATATAATTTGAACACTTAATCACAATATGTTGAAGAGTGATTAGGTTCGGAAGAGTACTAGTGAGCACTATGGGCGAGGACGAGAATACCCAAGATAACCCTCAGGGGATGCCTTTACCGCCTCTCCCTCCAGGTATTTCATTACCTCTTCCACCTCCGCCTCCACCACCGGTCGAAGAAGTCAGTTTGGATGAAGATTTAGAGATATTAGAAAATATTGATGAAACGCAAATTGAAGAGGTTGAATATTCTCAATCAATCGATTTCCAATCGCACTGGGAAAAAAGAAAAGCCTCAGATCCTAATCTCTCAGTAGGTAATCGTGAAAGTATGTACGGACATATTGACCGAATTGCTACAGGAGAAGTTGGAACACTTTTGGATAGGTTTTCAAATCGATTTGGTTCTGAATTAGACAGAGAAATTATAGTTTTACGTAAAAAACAACAACAAGAAATGCGTGAAATCAAACCAACTGTTGAGTTAATTCAAGCACCTACTNAAGAATACGAAGAAGTATTGGAAGAAGAACTAGATGAAATTAGTAGCGATGAAGAATTTGCAGAATTCTTTTCAGTGATCAATAATTTATTAGGAGATATTACCGATGAAGATGTGATTAAGAATTTTATAGCATCTGATTCATTTTCATTATTTGAGGAAGTGGGGGCCTCGCCAGAATCAGCTTCTGAGGAACAGAAGGGTGATTTCTTTAGATTAATTAATCAGGTACTAGGTGATTTACCTGATAATAACGAATCAGTAGAAGCATTTATTGGCTCATCAGATTTCTCAATATTTGTGAAGATGGGCGAATTGTACGGAGAATGAAATTATGGGACTATTAGAAAAGGCTGGCAACGTTCAGACAGAAGAAAAAAAAGCCACAAAAGTAGTTAAGGCTGAAAAAGAGGCTGAAAAGTTCAATCAGGCTGTTGCAAAGGCCGCTAATAAGGTAGAACCTACTCCAAAAGCATCTAAGAAGGCAGCTAAAGCAAAAAAGGTCAAACCAAAGAAAGTTAAAACTCCGAAGACTAAAAAAGAGCGTGTAATAAAAGAGTTCCCTGAGGGATTTGATGAAGTTAACAAAGCACGTTCGTGGTTTCGTACATTAGTTGATCTTCTCGTAAACTTCTCATTGTTTTCGTTCTACCTTCTAACAAATATTGTTGCTGGAGGTGCTTCAGATTTAACATATGTATTGATCATAAGTTTAATTTTACCTATTTTCAATTTAGTTTTCATGCCATTCAAGACTGGAAGAACTGTAGGTCAATGGATAACAACAACACGATATGTTAATTCACGTGGAAAAAATCCACCGTTTCTTTATCATCTCTTGAAGAGTTCTCCTGTAATTTCTTATCTTTCTGGTGCAGGAGCACTTCTTGTTCTTATATCTGCATCTACAGAATGGACNACTGGAATGANAGGAGTNGTTGTGACTCTATTACTTCTTTTCTTATTAGTTCCAGNCGATTGGCTATTCAAGAAGNTCCATCAACAATCNTTTGGNATATGGGAATTNCTNTTCGGTGGTGTTTGGAANGCTAGGGCGCAAAAAGGCGAAGGTGGNACTGGAAATAAATTATTCCAGAGACTTGAATCATTAAGNGATTATACAGAGTCTAAAGGATGGCTTGAGGATAAGGAATAATTAGACAAAATCTTTCATGGTTATGNTACTGNTTTAAACAAATAGTTTAGTATTAGTCCATCAANTCAAAGCNATGGAAANAGAAGAAGAAATGTGTTCACATGCTAGANCTGCTTTAGCGAAACGTAAAACTCTCGAAGAAATAGATATTCACAGTGTAGATGCATCTTCTGATAATGAACTCGGACATGAGGCAATTAAGGATCATTTCGCAGATGCTTACAACAATGTGGCAGATAAATCCTCCTCCAGAGGAAACGCCAAAATCGCATCTATTCTAATGAAAAAACTTGGATATACGGATGAAGAAATGAGAATAATCGGTTCCGATGCTAATTTAATGCAAGGGACAGGGAATCCTCACATCGCAGCAAATATCCAAGTAGGAGAGGTTGTGGTTGATTTGGGTTCAGGTTTTGGAGTAGATGCATTTGTTGCTGCGGATAAGGTAGGTGAATCTGGGAAAATAATTGGAATTGACATTTCTCGCTCTGAGGTAGATATATCTCAGAAAAGGTCAATTGATAGAGGATTGGAAAATATTGTAACATTTAGAGAGGGGGATATTGAAGATATTCCACTTCGTGATTCTTACGCTGATTGTGTGATCTCAAATGGGGGTTTTTGTTTAGTTCCTGATAAAATTAAAGCTTTTACTGAGATTTTTAGAGTTCTAAAACCTGGCGGTCGTATGTCTATATGTTGTACTACTAATCGTGTTGAATTACCCAAAGATGTTGATTGGCCAGTATGTATGAATGTATTTATGAAATTAAATGATATCGAACCTATGCTAAAGAAAATTGGATTTACAGATATTAAAATTGATTTATCAAATTCAAGAATGGACTTATGGGACTTAGAAGCATTAGACGTTCAAGAAGAGATTTCTAATCTTGATTCAAAGGAAAGAGAAAAATATACTAGAGAGGCTTATGAAAAAAGAAAAGAAGATAGCTCGGTACATTCCGGGAGTGAGAGATTTCAACACCTTGAGGGCTTTGATATGAATGAGTTNTGTGCTAGAGTTGTNATCACTGCTAAAAAGAATNATGAAAAAATNCGTACTAATTNTTCGTTCAATCAATNAGTAAGGTCAAATATGCCAAATCTNAGATATNCCATACTTGATAATAATCTTGATAAAAAATATTACTCTGAAAAAGAATGGATGGAAGCAATTACAAAATCAAAAGTAATTTTCTTTGGTGAAAGACATAATAATTCAGTAATTATAGATTCTCAAATGAGAGTTTTATTAGAAATCAGTGATTTTGCTAAATATCGTGGATTGCGTGGTGATGGTTCAGGAAATGTTTCATTGGTGATGGAACAATTCATCACACCTGATCAGCAAGATGAATTAGATAACTTCATTTCAACAGGTATTCCTTCTGGTAAAATGAAAGATATGGGGGGATTTGAATGGGAAAAATATTGTAAGTTATGCAATCTTGCTTACGAACTAGGTAATGTGAAAATTTATGCTGGATTTCCAAGTCGAACTAAAGCTGTTTCAACTGTTGTTAGAGATGGTTATCAGAAGGGGTTGTTACAAGCAATTGAAGAAGGTTCTCTGAAAACTAGTCAAGATTATATTCCAGGTTCTGAAGAACATTACAACGTTTTTGAATCCATGATATCTGGACGTAATCTTAATTCTTCAGATAATCCAACTGACGATTATCGCCGAATTTTCCCTGCACAAATTCTGAAAGATTGTGTTNTTTCTAGAGTTGTTTCTGATAGGATCTTGTCAGGCGATTCTGTAATGTGCTTAACCGGCCATGGACACACAGATTTTCTCTTTGGAATTCCCGAGAGAGTTATACAATTTCACCCTCAAAAATTTGATTTTTGCACAATTTCTTGTGCTGGGGAAGATGAAAACAATGTAGAGAATCTTAATGGGCAAATAATTGCAGATATGATACTTGAAATAAATTAAACATTGTTTTGATAAACATTACTTCAAAAGGACCTGCTCACANCTNTCATTATGTCTGTGTCGGATTACTTACTTGCACCTAGAGTTGATCACAGGGGTTGGAAAACTCCGAGTGAGGCATCAAGAATATTACTTTTATTTGTTATAGGAGTGGTCTCTTATTGGGCGTGGCCTATATCCGATGGGATGATTTATATGTGGCTAACTATAATCATTTTAGTTTCAACAATAATTCTTCCAATAGGTTGGTTAATTTTGTCTTTCGCCAGTCAAAACAGGGAATCTAGGAAACTAACTCCTTCAGTAGGGAAAAATCAATCTTAATTATTCACAGTGGTGTTCTGATACCTATTGCTCGTACTACACACCAGCCGGCTCTAGCTTCCCACATTGCAAATATTCCACCAATTATACTTCCTGTAACTAACATCCAATAGGGTTCAGGTGATAGAACTCCTTGCGTTACTAAGATTGCTAATACAAATCCCGCTATTATCGCAAATATACCNGTGACAAAGCGTACTACTCTACCTTTAGCATCGATATTACATGCTCTTTCCATACATTTCGTTTGGGTAGGCAGCATATGAATGCGTGTTTTTATTATTANTTTGATTACCACTTCAATTACAGTATATTACAGTGTAATTGGGCTGATAGAAAATATTCACACCATTTATTTAATGGAAGGTTAGCATTGGGAATGTCATGGCAGCAAGTCTGGAATCCACTTTCGTAGCGGTTTTAGTATTACTTTCGCCATTATTTTTAGCTACTCCTCTATCTTTTGCTTGGAAGTGGTGGACGGGAATGGAGCCTGAACATGAACACTACAGAGAAAAAGTCAGAGTAGTTCTNGATTCAGGAATTCCACTCAGTAGATANCGTCCAGAATTAGATGCAGAAGCAAGAAAAGTGTATCTTGATCCCGACCGTCAAGCAAGAATTGAATCAGATCTCCTCAATCCTCTAGGAGTAACTCATTTTATCTTATTCCCAGCTCTAATAGCTTGGCCTATATTGTTTCCATTCTCAATTATAATTGGGTTATTAGCTTGGTTCCCTCTGAAAATATTTGAATGGATTCTAATTGAGAAAAAGATTCTACTTAAAATTGCTAATTTAGTGAAGAAAACCAATCGATGGGAGATTATTGGGATTCCAAGATCGGATGTTGGAATTAAGACCTCTGACAGGATTTTATCATCGATCCACCGAATGCCGATTACAGTTTTCTTAGGCCTTTTTTCTTTTTTACTAATAATGAATCTTCATTGGTTAGCCGGTTTTAGCATTAAGAACACAATACTCGTATCATCTCTACTTTACATTATATTAGTTTCATTTATTTCTGTAATCAGGGCAGCAACAGCAAGTGCACTTTCTTTTGCAGATATTCCTAAAAGAAAAGTAATTCCGATGGATAGTTTAGTAGAATCATGGATGGCACCCTGGGTAGGTGTAGGTTTGGTATTCTTCCTTGTAAGACAATTAACATTCTCTTACAAGGCGATTCGTGAAGATACTCTTTTTGTAGATCCAATCATTTTTTCATTATCTATACTGTTGGTATTGTATACTGCAACAATAATTGGTTTAATGATTGAGGTTACATTTTTTAGGAATCGGGCTAATGATGTAAGAACAAAATTCCAACTTCAAGTTATTGAAGTTCATAATCCACGGTTGTATTTATTTACACAACATCTCGGTGATCTAAAAATTTCTCCTTTGATGTCATTAGATGAGTGGTTACAGAAGAATGAGAGTTTTGATTCAACTGATTTCGATAGTATCTAATTCATCTGTTTTTAAGATGAATTCGTTTATCTTGATTTCTTCTTCCAAATTATTAATTATTAGAAAACCAGAATTTCCAACACTTGTTGTAATGTTAATTTTAGTTCCATTTCCCGATAGATATTTTCCTAATTGAATTTCTTTATCTGAGCTGAATCTCAAAATTTTCTTTCTTCTTTTCTCTCTACTTTCTAATCTAGCATGTATCTCTTGACCTGGATAACATCCTTTCTTCAAATCTACAAATTTATCTAGTCCGAGCTCTGAGGGTAGGAAATTATGCTTGTATTCATCAAACGATAAAATCCCATTAGATATTCTAAAATCAACCCATTTTTCTATTGCTAATTTATTGCAACTAGGGCCAAAATTTTCCATTATAAAACTATCAATTTCATCAGTTTTAAGTATAACGTCGATTTTAATTTTTCCATTATGTTTTGAAGCCTTGAAGTAATTCTCCTTCCAGTTTAGCCAATTATTATTAATTCGATTATATTCTTTAGGGATTATCTCTAGTAAATCATCTTCATAGCCTATTATAGAAATTTTTGACAAAATTTCATCACCATTCATTATACGGACATCTTCATTCCAGTGGATACCTGAAACAATTAATTTTCTAGTATCTTCTGCAACTTCTGAGTTACCTAAGATTAAGAGTTGCTCTTGAATACGTAAAATTTGTAATGAGTCAGTTATTCTACCATTTGCATTACAAATCAAAGTATCAATACTTTGTAAATCAGAAATTGATTTAATATTTGATGTAATTAATCTGTTAATATGTTCAATACAATCTTTCCCTTCAGCAACTGATATGCTACAATTATGTATGTAATAATCTATATTGCCCATATTAATCAACCAAAAGATTGACCGCAACCACATTCTCTTGATGCATTAGGATTAGTAATGTTGAAACCTCCTCCCATTAATGTATCCTTGAAATCTAATTCTAAACCATTTAGAAGTGAACTATCACCATTATGAATGTAAACCTCCACTCCTTCAAAAGTTTGTATTTGGAAATTTTTAGAATCTGGTTTCTCAATAATTTTCATATCATACAAGTATCCAGAACATCCTCCTGATTGTGCACTAATGACAAGGCAGTGAGTTTCTTCATCTCCTTGCATTGTCTTTTTCATTTGGTTGATTGCATTTTCCGTAACTGTAATTCTTACATCTACAACTTCTGTTTGTGTAATCACAGGTAGGGAAAAGCCTCCTCCGCCTAGAATGCTCATGTATCGTTGATACAGTAGGGCTATATGAATAATCGTGTATTAACTCATTACAACCTATGGTAAGATAAGATATGTATGCATCCGGAAGCCATGGAGGGGCTGACTGATGTGCCAGCGAGATGGATCACTCCAGGAGGTGTGGAGAAAGGCACTGATACAATCTGTATAGAAGAAGCACTTTCGATATCAGTATCTAATGGAAGCGATATTAGTTTCTCTCTAGGTGTTACAATGAGGACTCCTGGAAACGATATTCAATTAGTCACTGGACTTTTGTATTCTGAGGGTGTAATTAATTCATACGAACAAATTAGTGATTTCAATATTAATTCAGATAAAATACAAGTGATTGTTTCTGATATTGATGAAGGATTAATTTCCGATTTCAATCGTCGAAATACTTCAACTGCTTCGTGTGGTGTTTGTGGAAAAGAATCAATTTCTAATCTTCTTCATATCCATGGTCCTGTACTTTCAAAAAGTTTCACTATAGATTCATCAATAATTGCTTCGAGTATTGATCAGTTACGTAGCCAGCAAAAATTATTTCATGATACTGGTGGGACCCATGCCTGTGGTTTATTTGATATTAAAGGCGAATTATTGTTTATCGGTGAAGATATTGGTAGGCACAATGCAATGGATAAATTAGTTGGAAGTGTATTGTCTAAATCTAATGAAATATTTATAGAAAGTTTCATAATTTTTTCTGGAAGACTTTCATTCGAACTGGTACATAAAGCTAGAAGAGCGGGAATAAGTATCCTTGTTTCAATAGGCGCTCCAAGTAGTCTGGCAATCGATATCGCGGTAGAACATGGACTGACAATTGTAGGTTTTGCTAAGAATAACAGCATGACAGTTTATACAGGCCGTACCCGTATCATAAATGGTTAGTAAATTGAGGTGGCAAAGTGGGAGATGAAATTAATCCGTTAACGCCTTTGGAAAATAAACCCCCCAATTTGAATCATCCAAAGAGTTCTGCTGCTGGTATACCTGCTGTAATATCCACAATGAAATATGGTATCAGAAATATGGGTGTAATTAATTCCATAACTAAATTATCCAAAGTTAATGACTTCCATGGGTTTGATTGCCCAGGATGTGCATGGCCTGATCCCGATTCCCATCGTTCTTTCGCAGAATTCTGTGAAAATGGCGCTAAGGCAGTTTCTGATGAGGCAACTAAGAGTAGGGCTGATAGTGATTTTTGGTCGAAATGGTCTGTATCAGAACTTTCACAAAAATCCGATTATTGGCTTAATTCACAAGGTAGATTAACAGAACCAATGATACTTAATCCTGATTCAAAACATTACCAACCCATTTCTTGGAACGACGCCTTCGATATTATTGCAGATAATTTATTATCATTAGATAATCCTGATGAAGCAATATTCTATACCTCTGGGAGAACAAGTAATGAGGCGGCTTTCTTATGGCAATTATTGGCGAGAAGATTCGGCACGAACAATCTTCCAGATTGCTCTAATATGTGTCATGAATCTTCAGGTGTCGCTTTGAACGAGTCAATAGGTATTGGCAAAGGTACAGTTACTTTAGATGATTTTAACTCAGCAGATTTGATTATTGTAGTGGGGCAGAATCCAGGAACTAACCATCCAAGAATGTTAACTGCATTAAGGGATGCTAAGAAGAAAGGAGCATCCATTATTAGTATTAATCCTCTTATTGAAACAGGAATGAAGAAGTTCAAGCACCCTCAAAATCCAATAGAAATGCTAGGTTTTGGTTCAAAAATTGCTGACAAGCATCTCAAAGTTAATATTAATTCTGACCAAGCTCTTTTCCGGGCTTTTTCGAAATCTTTGATCGAATCAGGAAACGTTGATGAAATTTTTATCGATAAATACACCAATGGTTATGATGATTATAGAAAAGTAGTTCTTGAATCAGATTTTAGTGAATTATCAGATATAACTGGAATCCCATTACAAGAGATTTTAGATGTCGGAGAGAAGGTATCTCAATCTAAATCTACAATAGTTTGCTGGGCAATGGGAATAACACAACATAAAAATTCCGTATCTACAATTCAAGAGATCGTTAATCTTCTTCTTCTTGGCGGTAATATTGGAAAAAAAGGGGCTGGCGTTTGCCCTGTAAGAGGTCACTCAAATGTCCAGGGAGATAGAACTGTGGGAATTAATCACAAACCTTCTCCAATTTTCATAGACAGTCTTGAGAAATCTACAGGGATTAGAAGCCCAGAAAAACATGGTTTTGACTCAGTTGAGGCTGTCAAAGCAATGGAAGAAGGTATTGGAAAAGTTTTCTTAGCTATGGGAGGAAATTTCCTTTCTGCTATGTCCGACACAAATAGAACCTCAACAGCATTATCAAATTGTAATTTGACAGTTCATATTTCGACAAAACCTAATAGGTCTCATTTGATAACTGGTGAAACAGGCCTTATATTGCCATGTCTCGGTCGTACTGAAGAAGATATTTCTCAAATCGTGGGTAAACAATTCGTAACTGTAGAAAATTCAATGGGAATTGTGCATTCTTCGACAGGTACATTCAAGCCAGCCAGTGATAAATTAATCTCTGAGCCAGCAATTGTTTCAGGAATTGCTGGTGCTCTTGAATCGCGATTAGAGCGGAGCGGGATACCATGGAAAAATCTATCAGAAAACTATAATTTAATCAGAGATCTAATCGAAAATACAATTCCTGGATTTGAAGATTATAATGTCCGAATTAAATCTAAGTCTGGTTTTTATTTACCTAATCCTCCTAGAGATTCTCGTACTTTCAAGACTAAAAATGGTTTAGCAAATTTCATTTCTAGCGATATTACTTACGCTAAATCATTAGATAAATTCATGATGATGACTATCAGATCTCATGATCAATATAACACAACCATATACGGACTAGATGATAGATACAGAGGCATTAAGAATGGTCGTCGTGTAGTTTTAATGAATGATAAAGATATTGTAAATCTTGGATTATCCAAAGGATCTATGGTCGATTTAAGTTCAGAAATGAAATCAGGATTAGTCGTTTCGCCTAATTGGTTTGTAGTTCCTTATGAAATTCCTGAAGGTAACATTGCTACTTATTTCCCTGAATCTAATATCCTTATTCCTTTGGATAGTGTTGCTGATAGAAGCAATACTCCTACAAGTAAATCTGTGCCTATATCAATTACTAGATCTAGAAATAATTTATAAAAACCAGTTTCAAGCTTCTAAATCCTGTTCTAATAAGTCTCAGAATTATCTAGCCCAGTTTCTTTTGTTCTTTAATCAATAACTTACATCTACTAATTTGTGTTTGACATAATTTTTGATCATCTTTCCCAAGTCCTCTATTTTTAGCCTGTTCAAAACATTTTACTGCATCAGAATACAGCTCAATTGATGCATATGATGATCCCATGTTGTATAGTGTTCTACCAGTTACCGAAGTAGGGTCTAGAACTATGGCAGAATGATATTCCTGTATGCTTTCAACAAATTTTTCTAACTGGTACAATGCATGTCCCTTTCCATTATATGATCTAACTCTAAGTTCAATTTCTTCTTCGGGCGCTCCTTCTATAGCCTTGTCGAAGCAATTCAAAGATTCCATTGGATTGTTTTCGGTTAACAAAATCAGACCTTTGTTATACCACTCAATTGATTCATTAACATCTCTTGAATTGTTTTCTTCAATTGTATTTATTTTTTCTTTAACTTCTTTAGCGGCAGAAATCAAATTCTCCATTTCTTCATTTTCATCTATTACTCTTTCTTCCTTACTCATTTCTGTTAATTCTTCTACTCTTTGCAGGCACTGGTTAGCCCTTTCAATATAGCCAGCTTTTGATAGAGCATCTGCTAAGCCTTTCCAAGAATTAATATCTGAACTATCTTTTTTCAACAATTCTTTCCACTCATTTACTGCAGCAGCATGATCTCCTTTTTCGGTCATTTTGTTTGCTCGAGAAGATCTTGCAGTTCTACTATTAACAAAATCCACTTCATCTTTTATTTCCTCTTCTTGAATATTCACATTTGGTATAGTTTTAGCAGGCAGAGAAACTATTTGCAGATTTCTTCCTTCGATATATTTATGAGAGTAATCGAATAAATTTATTTCTATATTGTCCATTGAATTGGCAATACGTAATAATTCAATATCCTCCCCAATTGATTCAATAGCCATTTTCGCAAAATTCACTGACCTTTCAGGATCTTTCTTCTCTAGTAAAAATGCTAGATTTGCATTTGTAGGACCATAATCTGGATTTATTCTATGTGCTTGTTCAAATGATCTGATAGATTTGTTAATATCACCAAGTTTTGCGTTACTCACTCCAAGTCCATACCAAGCAGATGTACAATTATTATCAATATTAGTTATTTTTAGATATATTTCCGCTGCATCAACATAATTGTTATCATCTGCAAATTTATTTGCATCATGTAACATTTCTGCTATGTCGAAATCGGACATATCACGCGCGTATACTTTCTCGAATTAAGTATTGGCTGTATTTGTTTATTTTTAGGCTAGTATTCAAGTCATGTACTTCGTGCGGAGGTTATGGCGCGCCAACTTAGGGTAATGGGGATTTGCGGAACCTATACGTTAGAATCTGCAAATGGAAGAATGCTTGAGATAATTTCTGAAAAACTCAAAGCCAGAGGGATAGATTGGGTAGTATGGGATAACAAGAAGTATCCCTTACCATTTGTTGGAGAAGAAGGATGTTGGGATCATCCTAATGTTAAAAAATACAAGGAATTAGCTGACTCAGTAGATGCTTTTGTCCTTTCTAGCCCGGAATATCATGGTACAATGAGTGGAGTAATGAAGAATTCTCTAGATTGGTTATCTTTCGATCAAACATCAGGTAAGATTTTTGCATTTATTAGTACTTTAGGTGGTCAATCTAATACAACAACCCTGAATCATATGAGAACCGTTGTTAGATGGATACACGGATTTTCTATACCTGAACAATTAGTTATTGCAAAGGTAAAAACCGCTTTTGATGAAAATGGGGATATTGTGGATGAAGATATCAAGAATCGTGTAAACAAATTTACTGACAGTATTATCAAACACACAGAGAAACTTAGAGGCTGATTATTTAACTCTAATTTCCCAATTAGCCATGGGTTTGTGCCAATCTCTTAATTGATCAGTTTCTAGTCGAATTTGAACTTTTTCACCTTCCTCAAATGTACTTTCATCAATACTAAAATCTATTACTTTTGTATTACTTCTAAAAGTATCATCGAACAAAACCTGTTCTTTAACAGTACTTCCGGACTGAGTATACTGTAATATTACTCTTAGATGGCACTCTTGGAGTGGGTTTCTCAGTGAACATGATTCACTACTTCCGTCATGTTCCACTGTTAGATAACCTTCTATTATCACAGTATCAGAGACTGTTACTAAATCAATTATAGTATCTTTTGCGGTTGGAGCACATTCACATTCCATATTATCCGCTTCAGCATCTGCCACTAAATTGACCTTCACAACCAGGGTATCAGTTTCTATTGAAGAAGATGATATCGATGTTGCTAAAATAAAGTATGTGCCTGGTTTTTCATATTGATGAGATACTTGATTCCCTATTGCTGTATTTCCGTCTCCGAAATCCCAATTTACGATTTCAGCTCCCGTGCTTGAGAAATTAAATTCATACAAAATCTGTATGATTTCTGTTTCTTCGTCATTATCTCCCTCGTCAATTTCAATTAAACTGTATTCATTAAAACCAATATTGTTATTCACAGATATCTCAAAATTTGTATCATCATCGTTGGATAATAATGTTAGGTTATTTCCTAAAACTAGGCTGCCAAAACTCAATGATACTAAAAAAACTGTAATTAATGAAACCGATACAAAACGATTGAGCATGAATAGCGATACAATAATTTACTTTTGAATTAATGTTTATTTGAAGTAGTTGTGACATATTCGATTATGATAATACATATTTTGATTACTCAGTCGGAAATAAGTTAATTATCCATTATCAACTCCATAAGTTATGTCACTATTGATTGAGGTCTTTTCAAATCGAATTGATGGATTGAGCTGGATAGAATATTTTACATTTGCAGTGAATACGTTTGTATTCATATTTTCGAAAAATATTTCTAAACTTCATGGCGAAGACGATGAGGCCAAAACTAAAACAAGATTACGTACACTGCATTTATTCAATTTAATTGTATTTTCTGCATTTATTCTATCTATTTTACTAAACAGTAAATCATTTCCGGATGAGCAAATCAGTCATTCTTCACTCTGTTTACTAATATCTTACTTGGTATATAACATTGCAGATGGTATGATTCTATCAAGATATGGTGAAAATATTACCGTTATGGAATCATCAAGATATACTGAAACAGCAACATCTAGGACATTAGATTTAATCATTCTTGGAGTTGTTATTGTAACTTCAACAATTACTCTAATTAATATTTGGAGTATCACTGGTATTTTAGAAACAACTGGAGCTGTAGGTTTTCTAGCTGTACTGATATTTGCCACAAAGGATTATTGGCTTGGAGATTTTCTTAGTGGGATCCTAATTATTAGTAGTGACAATGTCAAAAGAGGAGATGTAATATCTATACCAGATATGGATATCATGGGTATAGTAATGGAAATCGGAGGTTTACAAACCAGAATTAGAGATCTTGTTCAAGGTCATGATATTGAGGTTCCAAATAATTCTATTTTATCCAATAGGACAGATTTCTTCAAATTAAATCATGGTGGCCCTTTGAAAGATTACGTTGATTTTAATATCGGATATGGCGTTAGCACAGAAATTGTTGAGAATTATCTGAATGCAGTCTATGAATCGGCTAAAGAAAATATTGACGGATTGAATGAAACTAGGAAGCCATTAATTTCATTGAAAGAGAATAGTAATAATGCTGTTCGATGGAGATTGACTTACTACGTATCAAGGCCTTATCGTGTATTAAAAATAAGGGATGCAATAAATTTGTCTGCTTATGATTTACAAGCAGATTTCGATATCGATTTGAGTACACCTCAATTAGAAGTTTCAGTTAGTAAAAAATGAAAAGCGTCTTCTTCTAACTATTCGTAAGCCCACTCACCATTTCTCATTATAGGAACTCTTTCACCATCTTGAGTTATTCCATCAATGTCAAGCTCTCCAGAACCAATCATCCAATCAACATGGATATTAGATGAATTTCCACCAGCAGCAGCTACTGCTGCAGGATCTTTTCCTATATCTCCTCTGAAGCATTTCGAGTAACATTGTCCTAATGCTATATGGCATGATGCATTCTCGTCATAGAGCGTATTATAGAAAAGGAGGCCCGAGGAACTTATTGGGGATGAATGAGGCACTAAAGCAACCTCTCCTAATTTTCTTGCACCTTCGTCTGTATCAATAAGTTGTAGGAATACTTCTTGACCAACATCTGCACTGGCTTCAACAATCTTTCCATCTTCGAATCTAACTTCTATTCCATCTATTAGCGTTCCTCTATGAACCAATGGTTTGGAGGCCCTTACTGTTCCGTTCACACGATCAGCATGAGGGGTTGTGAAAACTTCTTCAGTAGGGATATTTGGAGTACAAGTAATTCCATTTCGAGAAGTACTAGCGCCTCCTTTCCATGCATGTCCATCAGCTAATCCTAGCATCAAATCTGTTCCTGGTGCGGTGTAATGTAATGAGTGAAAATTCTGTTCGTTCATCCAATTCTGTCTAACTGACAAAGTTTCTTGATGTTCCTTCCAAGCAGTAATTGGGTCATCATTATCTACTCTTGAAATTGAAAAGATTGCTTCAGCTAATGAAGCAACTGCATCCTCATCATTTTTCTCAGGGAAAACTTGCTTTGCCCATGCAAGTCCGGGATAAGATACGATATTCCAGTTGGTTATGAAATTTGTAATTGGCTCCATTGCCGGTTTTGCAGCCATTGACATAGATTTTCCCGCTCTAGCAACCCTTACAGGATCTTGTTTCGCTAGAAGAAGTGGATTCGCAGCAGAAATTGCAAGTCTCGCTGTATTCTCATTATATGCTTCCCCCATCGCCTTAAACAACCATTTTGGTGCACTGTCTAGGCTTTCATCAGTTGCATGTTCATAGCGAGTGAGTTGTAATTCATCATCACTCAAAATAGTTGATACTACACCTGCTCCATTTTTGTAAGCTTCAGCAGAGATTCTTCGTATTAGAGGAAGTGCTTCCACAGGACCAGTAATTATCAGATCTTGCCCCGCTTGAAGGTTAAGTCCCACTCGGATCGCTACTTCCGCTAAACGATCTAGCATATTTACATCGAAAGGCAAGTCCTCATCAGGCAGAATACTCATGTACATTGGAATTGTTTGTTCTGTATTAACCTTTCAATTATTATTTTCGTTTGTTTAACTTATCATAAAAAACTAATTTAATTATATTTATTTGCAGCAAATTATATACAGTATCCTGAGATAGGATAAATTGGGAATAGAAATGAGTGGACAATTAGCAAAATTTGGTTTTATAGCAAGTATGACATCAGTTGTAGGGTCATTGTACCTTTACTTTGTTGGTGACGATGAAATGTTAGGGATATTTGTAGGATTATGGGCACCTACCTTAATTCTAGCTAGTAAAGAAATAGAAGCTTGGATGGAAAATTAACACATCTTTTGATAAAGCCAAGTGATTCTAAAAGCGTAAGGGACTTGAGTGATACCTTCCTCGTAGATATGATGAAATCTTCCCCGCGGGTTGTTGCTCTATTGATATTAGCTACGCTAATCCTCCCGTTAACAGCATCACAAATAAGCCTTGATAATGAGCGAGGGGGTCTAGATGCTGCTGGAGAATGGCAGCCAAGGCATTCTCTAGAAATCCATGATGAATGGTGGGAAGATTGGTCCAGAGACAAGAATCACGACAAGATAGATGATCGTTTGGCTTGGTTGCTAACCCAGCCTAATGATGTTTATTCACAATGGTGGAAGAGAGCCGAACCAGGATATGCTAGAGTTTTCGTGGATTATGACCATCATCCATCTACTGCCGATGTCAAAGCTTTGGAAGATCTTGGTGCAACTGTGACATTAAGACCGATATATCTTGATAGTCTGATAGCAAATATCCCCCTAGATATTATAAATTCTAAATCCTCTCTATTGCAATTACCTGGTCTTGTCATGTTGGAAGATTTAGGGCTCGCAGAGACACATATGAACGAGGCGGCTCCAAACATGGGGGTGAATCAAGTTTGGTCACAATATGGCTATGATGGTACCGGAGTAACAATTGCAGTTCTTGACACGGGGGTACGCGGAGATCACGAAGGACTCAACGACATGGATGATGAACTGACAATCGGTTGCAATCAACCAGAACCGGACCCAATTAATCCTAATCCAATCATAATAGACTGTGATCCCAAAATTTCAGCATTCTACGATGCTGTGATAACTGATTCTGAACAACCTGCTGGTGAGTCTTACGACTCAGGTACTCATGGATCTCATGTAGCTGGAATCGCCGCAGGAACAGGTGGAGGACAGGTATCTGCAGATGGTGCTAGGTATATTGGAATAGCTCCAGGTGCCTGGGTGATTAACATTCTATCTTGTTGTGATGGAGATATACAGGACATAATCGAAGGTGCCGAGTGGGCAATTGAGAACAAGAACTCTAAGGGGATAGACATACTGACCTCTTCTCTTGGAGAACAACAGCTCGAGATACATTTCGATAATGATGGTTCTTCTGCTTGGAGCCAACAAATGGATGCCGTAGCTTCGTCCGGCATCATAACTTTCCTATCTGCTGGAAATGAATTTGGTGGCGCCACATTTGCTGGTTGCAACACCATAGATAGCCCAGGAGATGCAAATCTCCCAATCACTGTGGCTAGTCTTGACAAAGATTTGGGTCTAGCAATATATTCCAGTAGAGGATATACTTCAGATGGTCGGGTAAAACCCGACGTATCAGTCATAGGTTCTAACATAATGGCTCCAGATGCGGCAACCTCAGATGGATACACAAGTAAGTCAGGAACTAGTATGGCTACACCACTCATGGCTGGGATAGCCGCGTTGATGGTAGAAGCCAACCCCGACATTACACATGAACAAGTGAAAGCCATAATTAGTACAGACTCGATTGAAAGAGACTTACAGTTACTTGATGACCCCGGTTTCAATGATTGCAGTGTACTGGAATCTAGACCTGATAATGAATTTGGATATGGGCAAGCAGATCCTCTTCTGTTTGTACAATCAGCGGGAGCAATAGATTCATCTCTTAACATCACGATGAATCTTGAAACACTTCAACGAATCGGCAATGAATCCAGTATCTCTGGATTTTCTTCAGGAGGTTCTCCAGGTCTAGGGTTTGTACAAATTAAGGTAGGAGGTGGCGATTGGCAACAAGCAACAGACCTTTCGACTGAAGGCGACTGGTCCTCTTGGAATTTAAAACTACAACCTCATCTCGAATCTGGGAACTCTACGGTGTACTCTAGGTTAGTTGTTAGTGATGACCAAATGTCTCCTGTAGACGCTCGTCGAGTAATTTTAATCGATGGACAAACTGATACTAGCGAAAGCATAGCAGGTGAAATGAGGTTTGGCTACTATTTATTCCTGGTTTCGATATTTGCCATATTTGCCTTATTAGGCTGGACTGCATTCATGACTCGACGTAAGAGTATGAAAGATGATCTAATCGTGGATGATTCTCGGCCTAATCTTTCAGTTAATGAAGATGTTAATTGAGATTTTGCTCTACCACAACTTCAATTGTTCAGTCCTCAACAGACATACATGAGAAAGGGTTCCCTGGGTTCATTGAATTGGATTAGTCGATTTACTGATGAAACTCCAGGTGATAATCAGGTAGGTGGCTTACCTAGGCAGGTGCCGGGTGTATGTTGGTCAAGAGTTAATCCAACTCCTACACCAAACCCGACTGTCAGAATATGGTCTACTGAGATGGCAGAAGAACTTGGTCTTGAAGTAAAGGAAAATGATATACTCGGTGGTAAAAAATTATCCTCGGGAATGCATCCTTATGCTCAAAGATACGGCGGCCATCAGTTTGGTAATTGGGCGGGCCAATTAGGAGACGGTAGGGCGATTACCTTAGGTGAAGTAGATACTGGTGAGAGAATATTAGAATTACAACTCAAAGGTTCCGGTGTGACTCCTTACTCACGTTTTTCAGATGGAAAGGCAGTACTTCGGTCCTCAATTCGTGAGTTTCTTTGCAGTGAAGCGATGCATCATCTTTGTGTCCCTACAACACGTGCCTTATCCTTAGTAACGACTGGAGAAGATGTAGTTCGAGACATATTGTATGATGGGAGACCAGCTGCTGAACCAGGTGCAATTGTTTGTAGAGTAGCACCTAGTTTCATTAGGTTTGGAAGTTTTCAAATTCATTCAATGTCTGGAGATTTAGGAACTCTAAGAAGTCTAGTTGATTATACTGTTAAACACCATTTCCCTGGCCACAATATCCAAACTGACGATGGTATAATTGAATGGCTAAAACATATAGCCGATGAAACAGCATTGATGATATCCCATTGGATGAGAATAGGTTTTGTGCATGGGGTAATGAATACAGATAATATGTCTATACATGGTTTAACCATCGATTATGGCCCATATGGGTGGCTTGAAGATTTTAATCCTGATTGGACGCCAAATACTACAGATTCAGGTAGGAAAAGATATAAATTTGGTAATCAAGCACAAATCGGTGGATGGAATTATGCACGTTTATTGGAATCAATGGCTCCTTTGTTAGAACAACCAAATAAATTACATAAGGTTCTCGATTATTATTATGAAACCTATCAAAATTATAACAATCAAATGTGGGCCGAAAAACTCGGCTTAGATGTATTCAATACTGGAGATGATAAACTAATTACAGAATTAACCGCATTGCTTCAAAGTGTTGAAACAGATATGACAATATTCTTCAGATTATTATCATCGATTAAGGAACCAGAGGTTAGTCATTTAACCTATGCATTCTACTCTAGAGAAAACATCCCTAAACAAGAATGGAATGTATGGTTGAATAAGTGGTGGAGCAGAGTTAAACAAAATCCAGATCAAGAAAAAATGAAACTTGCTAATCCCAAGTATGTTCTAAGAAATTGGATGGCCCAATTAGCTATTGACGCGGCTGAGGGAGAAGATTATTCTGTTGCAATTGAACTCTATGAATTACTTAGAAAACCCTATCTGGAACAACCGGAATATGAAGAGAAATGGTTCAAAAAACGTCCTGAGTGGGCACGGCATAGAGTCGGTTGTTCAATGCTTTCCTGCTCAAGTTAATTTCTATTTACTGAGATATTTTTTTTAATTTGGTAAGGGAGGTATTCTTCCTGATTCATTCTGCGTTCTAACCAAATCGGACCACCTGGTAGAATTGATAACAATCCGCCCGTTATTACTGCACGAATATTCCATTTATTCTGTATCCAACCTAATCCTAGTAAACCAATGTAGAGTATCCAAAGAAAACCATGAATCGGGCCAATAATTTTTACTAAAATTTCATTTTCACCTAGATATTTTAATGGCATAGCGATGAAATACAAACAGATAGTTGAACAGGTTTCTGCAATCCCTATAATATTAAAAAAACGCATCTAATCACCGATTTAATGGAACAATTGTATTATTTAGATCTTTGAGTAACTTTTTTCCTTACACGTAAGAAAATTATTATGTAGAAAATCATCACTGGTATGATTGTAAATAAACCTAAAAATATCAAGATCTCTACAGCATAAGGAATATCCCAAAAACTCTCAAATAATGGTGCGATACTTACAGTAATTACAGAAAAAAGCGTGATAACTACGACTACAATTAGTGATGATTTATTCAGCCAAACTTCATCCATAATATCTTGTATAAGATAAGGCCAAGTTAGTTTTGGATTTAACGAAGATTTTTCTTCGTCATGCTCCATGTATCCGGTAGATTACAATCGCTTATGATGTATGTGCTAAATAGTGTTGAAATTGATATATTAGATACTACAGAATGAAAACCATAATGCTCTCGCCCGACTATGAGTCTGAGGGTGTGGTTGTATGTGGCAACTATTTCTATTGGGCTTTGGGTTTCAGCTACAGGAGCGGGAGGAATAGTTTCAGATAGCACAGCCGAATGGCCCGTTAATATCTGGTGTTGGGGGGTCTTTACTGTCATCTTTGTATTGGGTGATAGGAAAGAACGAATCGAAATGCTCACTGTTGTGGCTTTAGCTACACCGATGGAGTTATTTTTTTCAGAAGTCTGGTTAATCTATGAATATCAGAGAGATTTAATGCCACTTTTCGTACCGGTGGGACATTATTTCCTCTATGATTTGGGTCGACGAGGGGCTGCCCAAATCAGTGAAAGTATGGCTACTAAAGCCCTCCTTCCGTTTGTCCCTTTGGTCATCTATGGTGCATATACAGGGGGCGACACATCTGGATTAGTGATGCTAATACTTGTACTAGGTTTTACCAAATGGGGCCCTCAGCCACGTCTTTATGTCATCATGGTTTGGGCTGCATTGGCTATGGAAATATGGGGGACCTATCTTGGGAATTGGACCTGGGCATCAGAGGTTCCTTGGACTGGCCTTACAGCATGGAACCCTCCGCTTCTTGTTGGCTCCTTCTACTGCTTTGGTGACTTATTGGTTAACTTGTTTGTTGCAATGTTTGATTCTGAATCTCTTGAGCCAGATATTGTTCAGTGCTAACTAAGCCAAGAATCGACTCTTGTGATTTAACCTTATTAAATAACGACTTAGAGCATAAGTCATGAACTTACCTATTCTGTACTCTTTTAGAAGATGTCCATATGCTATACGTGCTCGAATGTCTATAGTTCGTTCTGGGTTCCAAGTAGAACACAGAGAAGTTGTTTTGCGTGATCGACCTACTCATATGATGGAAATATCTCCCAAAGGAACAGTCCCAGTTTTGCTACTGTCTGATGGAACAGTTATAGAAGAGAGTCTAGAGATAATGGAGCATGTTCTCTCTTGGACTTTAACAAGTGATGAGAGAGAATTGATTAGACGCAATGATGAGGAATTTAAATTTCATCTTGACCGTTATAAATATCCTAATCGTTACAAAAACATTGATGTTATGGAAGAAAGAAGTGCAGCATGTAAATTCATAGAATTATTGGAAAGTGATATACCTAATGGTAATCTTAGTGATGCTATATTTCCTTTTGTACGACAGTTCGCTAATAATGATCGTGAGTGGTTTGATGAGCAGAATTGGCCTAATGTCCATCAATGGTTAGCAATAAATCTAGAATCTGAAGAATTCTCTCTGTGCATGACCAAACACAATCAATGGGTATCTCATTGATAATGAGTTGCTAATTAGTAAAGGATTACGAAATTTATCAGATTGTTAATTTAATTTCAATTATCATTCATAATCTATTTTAGTCTTTTGAGATACAGTCCCAAGATCTTCATATTCGATACAGGAGGATAATATTACTCATCATTAATTTCTCCTGCCTCCATAGTTCTAGTTTATGAAAAATTAACTATTTCTTTTCTATTAGTAGCCAGATTTGCGCTCTATAGTTTAAATCCGAATCAACGTTTGTCACACTTAATCCTCTCTTATTACAGGTTTTTTCAATCCATTTAAAACTATGTCTAGTAATTCCTGGTTGATTAGATTCATGACTCTTTCCTATCCAGTGATCCCCTTTATAGTCATCAAAAATTGGTATTCTTGGTTTCATATATGATGTAAGGAACTTAGCAGAATCAGAGGAATTTCTAACAAATTGATCAAGCATTTTTTCTATCTGTTTTTTAGAAGAGTGGGTCCAAATTGACCTTGCTATTACATAATCGAAAGTTGTATCAAAAACGGCAAAATCAAAGTCTGCATTAGAGTCAAATACTGGTTTCTTCTCATCCATTGTTTCTGAATCAACCACTATGTTTTTTCCTACCTCAAGCATTTCTATATTTGGTTCCAAGCCGAAGTAGCATTTTGAATTAAGGGAGGGAATCAACCACCTACCCCCTCTTAGACATCCGCAGCCGATATCTAACACTTTTGAAGAGGGCTCTAATCCGAAATGAGTTAGTACAATTAATTGATTTTCACCTGCTTCGTGAAAGTCATCATATCCTCCTCCTGAAAATATTTCTTTCTCAATCAAAATTGAAGATATCCTAACAGAATCTTTTCGAGATAAGGTCATATAATATTCCCATGGAAATTGTTATTTAAACTTTCTAATGGATTATTATTTCATAAAATCTAGGTATAATTAAACTAAAATAATAAATTAAAGTTAATATCTATACTCTTCTTTCTTGAATGGACCATCTATTGATACATTGATATAATCTGCTTGTTCTTGTGAAAGTTTAGTTAATTTACATCCTATTTTATCAAGATGAAGTCGCGCCACTTCCTCATCTAGATGCTTAGGTAAAATATACACTTTATTTCCGTAATCATCTCTGTTTTTCCAAAGGTCTATCTGAGCTAGTGTTTGGTTAGCAAAACTATTTGACATTACAAAACTTGGGTGACCAGTCGCACAACCAAGATTTACGAGTCTACCTGCTGCTAACAAATATATGCTGTTTCCATTTGAAAATGTATATTTATCTACTTGATCTTTAATATTTAATTTAGTTACTGCCTCAAGTTTATCTAAATCATCAACTTGAATTTCATTATCAAAATGTCCAATATTGCACACAATGGCCTGATCTTTCATATTAGCCAAATGTTCTGTAGTAATTATATCCTTGTTCCCTGTTGCAGTAACATATATGTCAGCTACGCCTAATGTATCCTCAACAGTCAAAACGCTGAATCCTTCCATTGCTGCTTGTAGTGCACATATAGGATCAACCTCTGTCACAATCACTTTTGCCCCCATTAATTTGAGTACCTGTGCTGATCCTTTACCTACATCACCATATCCACAAACCACCGCTGTTTTACCAGCAATCATAACATCTGTGGCTCTTTTTAATGCGTCAACAAGTGATTCACGACAACCGTACAAATTATCGAATTTTGATTTAGTCACTGAATCGTTTACATTAATGGCAGGAAATAGTAAACTACCTTCAGATAGCATCTGATAGAGCCTGTGGACTCCCGTAGTTGTCTCTTCGGAGACTCCCCTACACTCATTGGCAGTTTGGGTCCAAAATGTCTTATCTTCAGAATGTACTCTTCTTAGTAAATCTTTAATGCACTGTTCTTCATGATTTGAGGAGCTAGTATTAACCCAGTTACTACCATGTTCTAATTCATATCCTTTGTGAATTAGTAATGTTGCATCTCCTCCATCATCGACAATAAGTTGCGGTCCTTTTCCGTTCGGGTGTTGCAATGCTTTCAGTGTACATTCCCAGTATTCTTCAAGAGTTTCCCCCTTCCATGCAAATACTGGTATACCTAATTCTGCAATTGCAGCGGCTGCGTGATCCTGTGTGGAATATATGTTACAACTAGCCCATCTTACGGATGCTCCTAATTCAACCAAAGTTTCAATCAGCACTGCAGTTTGAATTGTCATATGGAGGGAACCAGTAATACGAACACCTGACAGTGGTTTTTCTTGTGAATATTTTTTCCTTATTGAAAGAAGCCCGGGCATCTCATGCTCGGCGATATCTATCTCTTTTCTTCCAAAACCAGCCAAAGATATATCCGCTATTTGATAATCTGGTCTGCCTAAATCTACCTGCATATAATAATGGAAGCAACATTTATATTTTACCTTATGTATCTCATAAACATTCATGAGAGTTGGATTATTCATATTGTTTTGATTATATTTCCTATGCTACTGAACGCATTGGCACCCCTTCCGCTCGTATGTGAATCAAAGGGTGCCTTACGCTCCGGGGTGGTCGCATTGGGTCCCCATCTGATTGATCGTAGAATCTTACCCATTGACGGTAGAAATATTATTAACTTATCAAGATATCATTAATTATGGTTGAGATAAGTTGCCCAGAATGTAGTGAAATTATCGACTTGGGTGAAGCTGAAGTGGGGGCGTATTCATGCCCATATTGTGAACATGAATTTTATTGGGAATCTGATAATTCTAGATTTATTTCTGATAGTTACTGGGAAGATTTTGATTTGATGGATGCTGGTATATGGTTATTCTTTATGTTCTTCTTTGGTGTATCGCTAATTGTAATTATTTTCGGAGAACCATGTTCCAACTGTGGTGGTGGCCCTTAGGAAGTAGATCAATAGACTACCCTTCCGATTAGGAGTGGACGGAAGGGAACCCCTATGCTTGTATTATACCTTCATCTAGTGCAATATATATGCCACAAGCGGGGCAAGAAATCTTCCCTGAATAACTCAAAGGGACGTTTAACTTTTGATTACAGGATGGACAATGAATTTGTTGTTTCTGATTTTTCATTATAGATTCAGAAGAAATATCATCCTCCTGTTCAAAATCCGAAAAGAATGGGTCCCACCAAAACATCAGAAAATATAAGCCTAAACCGATTGAACTTCCCCCTACAAAAACGGCAATAAGACCCCCAATTCCTCCGAGACCTGAATCCGAATCGAGAATCCACCATCCCCACAAAAATACTACAGTGCCAAAAATCAGCAGAATCGAACCAATTATTTTTCTAACCTTTTCTGGGATTAAAGCGACAATGATTTCTTCGATCACCTCACTGAAAACCATTCGGAGCATCCACGACACACTATGCTATTGATAGTGTAAGAAAAAAAGGTTGTCCCGACATGAAATCTATTAGTAAGCGATAAATCAGACAATCTGAGCTTAGTGTAATCGATTAACTTACGGATCATAGGTTTTCTCCTAGAAGAAGTTACTATTTCCTTCTGATTACCACGAATGCGACAACTGATACTATCAGAACAGATACTGTAATGGGCTCAAGCAAAAACCAATTAATTTACTCATAAAACGCTTAATCCGTACTTAGATTCATAATGCTCTACGTTAGCAGACAACTTATGAGAATCATAGCACCAATGATATTTTTGAATCTTTGGATGATTCCAGTAAGTAATTTGTGTATTAGGTGAGTAAAATATGAATTATTTGTTATATGACATCTTGGAATTAATCATTCCCTGTTCAATAATGATACTCCTGGTAGTCCTGTTTACAGGAATTAGACCTAGACATATCAAAGAAACTACTCAAAATGTATTAAAATTCATTCGAGATCCACCTATTATACCATATATTGGATTCAAACAAGTGAAATTATGGACGATTGGTGTACTAGTTCCAATATTAATAATTATTTTTGTAATATTTTTATTTTCTCTTTCATCAATTATAGATCAAATTGAAACAACAGATTGGGTTGAAACTAAAGCCACAGTGGATTTTGCTGAAGAACGTGAAGAAACTACTTGTGATGCAGAGGGTAATTGTACAACAGACTACTGGACACATGTGGAATATATCTATGAATATGAAAATGTAACATATTCTGGAAGTAGG